>JAKEEG010000078.1 GCA_022616555.1 Ignavibacteriota bacterium
GCCGAAACTCCCTCAAGCGCTCCCGCCTCAATAACAGCCAACGCACCTTTACCTATTTCTTCGGCTGGCTGGAAAATCATCACAACAGGTCCTTCAGCGGGTTTATGAGCCAACAAGCTTGCTGCTCCGAAACCCCACGCAGCGTGCACATCATGCCCGCAGGCGTGCATGACGCCAGAATTGACCGAACTATATTCCAAGCCGGTTGCTTCTTGAATCGGCAGCGCATCAATATCGGCACGCAGCGCTACCGCGGGCGCTTTCTGATTCTTGCCTGCAATTGTTGCCACAACCGCAGTCTTATTCAGGATTTCTAAACGGTGAGGATGTAGCTTCTGTAATTCATCGTAAAGTAATTTCGCGGTACGTTCTTCTTGGAATGATAATTCAGGATGGCGGTGGATATCTCTACGGAGACCAATGAGCTGTTCTCTCAGATTTTCCGAGAACAACGAGCGGAGTTGTACGGGGATATTTCTCTCACTTCCGATAGCAGTAATCTCCTTCTTACAATGCGTTAGAGAAAATACATCTCGGAGTTGAAAGATACAATGTTCATTTGTGAGATGTAAGCGTTTCTGACCGTACGGTGAGTTTTTCAACACGGTTCATATTCACTTCAACCCCCATCCCCAGCGTATTGACGGGGACTGTCACGAATCCGTTGGAATCCATAGTCCACTCTGGGATAACAATATCTTCCTCCCAATAGCGGCTGCTGGGCGAAAGGTCGCCGGGCAAGGAAAAATTCGACAACGATGCGAGCGCGACATTATGCGCTCTCCCCACGCCGCTCTCTAACATACCCCCGCACCACACGGGAATACCGTGACTTGCGCAGTAGTCGTGTATCGCTATCGATGACCGAAAGCCTCCTACTCTTCCCGGCTTAATATTGATGATCTTGCCGCTTCCAAACTTAACCATATCCTCAGCTTTATCTACGCCGGTGATGGATTCATCCAAACAAATCGGTGTTTTGAGAATTTTTTGAAGCTCCGCGTGTTGTACGACATCGTCCCACGACAGCGGCTGCTCTATCATCAGCAATCCAAACCCATCCAACTGTTTGAGCACAGGAAGGTCCTTCAAGCTATAGGCGTTGTTCGCATCGACCATGAGAGAAGCGTGTTTGCCTGCAGACTCCCGAGCGGCGCGCACGTACTCAATATCTTTGCCCGGTTTTATTTTGATTTTCACTTTCCGGTAACCCTGCTGAAAACTTCTTTCAACCTTATCAACTAACGCTTTCACAGTTGGTTGGATGCCAAGGGATATCCCCACCTCTACCTTTTCTCTCATGCCGCCGAGCAGTTTTGCCAATGACATATCCCTCGAGCGCGCTGCTAACTCCCATGCACCCATCTCCACCGCAGCCTTCGCCATATTGTGGCCGCGTATATTGTCACTCAACGCGGCGTAAATATCTCGCGGCTCGGAAAACGATGTCCCAAGAACCCGCGGCGCGATCCACTCTTTGATTGCATACCATGCGGTGTCGATCGTTTCCGGACTGTAGTTTGGATATTCGCCTGCTACGCACTCGCTCCAGCCTCGCACACCATCTGCACTTTGTAATTCCAGAAGAAGTATCCGGCGTTCATGTACTGTTCCGGATGAAATTTGGAAAGGCTCCTTCAACGGAAGGCGTATTTCCCGAAGGATGATGCGTTGTAGTAAAAGTTCCAAGTGATGTCGCTCTTCGCTATTCGTGTTTGAGGCAATAATACGATGTGCCGGTGCTAGATTCGAAATAAAAATCAACAATGGAGTAACCACTCCGCATATAGTGCACAAACGTTCTGCGCGTATTGGCACGCCATTGACTCGCGAGCTGCAAGGATTTTGCCTGAATCTTTTCGATATCAGACGGCACTTCTACTCGTACTACTTTTGCGCTTGGTAATTCAATATCAATTGGGATTGGCTTGCCAACTTCGTCCTTCTGCGTATTCACAATCGGCACCTCGAGGTATTGTAGATAATTCCTATTCATCGTGCCTTCAATCGCTTGTTTCACTCGCTCGTCATTCAAGTGCCAGGCGACGATAAAACGGTCCATCCCCAATCCCCGGTGTAAGTCGCTGCTGGAATCGACGTACATATTCTCCACATACTCTGTGATGACCGTTCCGAGCGCGTTAAGATTAAGATGAGCATTTCGTGCGACCAACGGGTCGAATGTCCAGTAAACAATGTCGACTCCCATCTGAAGCAGTAAATCGCGCTGGTAGAATTTCAGCTTTTTCCCTAACCCCAACATGCGGGCTTCTTTTTTGACAGCCAGCATGTGCGACCAATGCGCCGGCCTTCCATCCTTCACGCCGGTAATTCCATACACAAAACCCAACATCTTTCCCGATTCATCAAAAGCACCGGCGGTAACTCCGCCAACCTTTTGACTAATTTTAAGAACGGAGGCGGGAACTATATCGCCAAACTCAGTCCCCCAAGTTTCCTTTTGTAACTCGACGCACTCGAGATACTCCTCGGGAGTAGAGAGCTGTCTAAATGTTATATTCTGCATGTAGTGAAAAAATTACTGAAGTGTTAACGGCAATAAACAATGCTTTGACTATACACTATTTTTAGAGCACAGTCAATGCTCTTGCAAGAGAACAGTGATTCACGTGTGAACAATTTCACGCGGTTTAATCTTTATGAAGGGGTTTCAGCTTATCGGGATACGTCTTTGAGATAAGCGCACGGGCAAGCACGGTCGTAGGATTTAGGAGTAAAGTACCGTCAATTGATTTTTCAGGAATGGCAAGAGGGATTTCGGTGCAACCTAATATCACCGCATCAACTCCGGCTGTGCGCAGTCCAGAGATTGCACTGAGCAAATGCTGGCGGGCTTGTGCGGTAACAGGATTTGAAAAGGCTTTGATGCCGAACGTCGGATCGTAAATGGAACTGTGGACATGCTTCTGCTGGATTTCATCGGGAGGTAAAACAACCTGGATCCCGACTCGCTCGAATGCACCCTGATACACTCCCGATTGAGCCGTTCCATTCGTGCTCAGCAGCCCAATTTTTTTTATGTGCGGATGATACTGTCGAACAAATAATACTGCCTCATCAACCATGTGGAGTAGTTGAATTGAGAGCCGACGCTGTTTCATTCCTTCTATAATAGCATCGAAGATACGCGGGGCATGCATGGTGTTGCAGGGAATACCGGCAACCGTCACACCGGCATTCTCAAGTTGTTGTAGTACATCAACAGTTGAACGGGCGGGATTTGTTGTTGACGCCCCTAGCAAATATCCCGTACGGTCGCCAATGTTTTCAGGAAGAGACATCAGCACGACAGGTAAGTGCTGCTGATCAGTTTGTGCTATGGTCTCATCAAAAACATTCCTCACCAAGTCGAGGCCCGCATACGGCCCGACTCCCCCAACAACACCGATGATCTGTTTCTTTGCCATAGCAGGCGGAGCACTCACCCGCGCGATCCTAGGTGGAAAACACTCGCGGTACCACGAGGTCTTTCATAGTCTTCAAGCCCGGGGTTGCTGAAACTGTGAGGGGGATGGCATTCACAAGCGCAGCTACAGTGGCGCTATCGCCAAAGACACCGTTACGGATAATGAGCTCAATCGGCGGGTCGCCGTCAACGAACACTGCGTCGTGCGGCTCGCCCGCACCGACATACATCTTGAGGTCAAGACTAAGTTTCGTTGTCCCGTTTGTTCCGCCGCTCACGGAGTGATGAATACCAGCTACCTGCCCTTTCTGAACTGTAAGATATGGCGTCTTGACTTCTGATGGTGCGACCATCGGTTGAAGCGTTTCATCCACCTTCTCTAATTTCCAATTCAGCCCTTCAGCTACAAAGAGCAACGACTCCCGCAGCCCAATATGCCCGAATGTGCCGGTTTTCTTTTTTTCTTCGAACTCCTGAACCGTGAGCCCGGCGCCAATTTTCCTCTGTAAAGGAAACCGCCGCTTGGAAGCATCGACAACGCGCTCGATTCGAATCGCACGTACGCGTGTGCATACACCTGTTGCCACGAGCGCAAGAGTATCCATCACGAAGCCGGGGTTCACGCCCGTCCCCAACACAGCCACGTTGTGCTTTTTTGCAAGCTCATCTAAGTCCTTTGAGAGTTTCGGGTGCCGGTCGTATGGGAAAAACAACTCTTCGGCAGACGATACAATATGAACACCGGATTTAATGCACATCTCCAGTTGCGGATATATTCGGTCTAAAAAGGACGATGTTGTGTGCAACACTACATCCGGCTTGGCGGTTCGGAACACCTCTTCTGCCTTGTCAGAAACAACTATGCCTAATCGCTCATTGATTCTAAGCACCTCGCCCAAATCTTTTCCAACCTTTGCCGGGTCAACATCAATCGCACCAACAAGCTTTAAGTCGCCGTGTTTCGACTTTTCCAAAACTGTTTTAGCGGTTTCAATACCTATGGGACCTAACCCAAACTGAACAACATGCAAAGGTTTTTTCATGTGTATCGAGCGTCCTTAAAATAAAACAGGTGACCGGGGTGGACCAGTCTATCCACCATAGACTGACCCAAGAGGAAGGAATGTACACCCGGCCACCTTAAATTCATTTTTTAGTTTTTATCCGCTTAACGAATAATCCATCACACGTTTTGCGGACAATATAATATCATAAATAGTTGCCAAAAAACAAATAGTATTTGTGGTGCGATGAAAATTTTTCTACGGGAAAAACAGACCGGAAACTTAAAATTTTTTGAATAATTGTTTTTCGCCAAAATGAAAAACAATCGCCATTCCCAGCGAAATGCAAGCCGTGAGAAATAGATGCGTTCGCCAGTACGGATTCACCTCAGGCAGGTTGTAAAATTTAATCTTTCGTGTGATTAGACGAAGCGCTCAAAGAAAAGTTTCTACGGCAGAAGCTCCGAGCGCACGGCTTTTCGTGGGATACCCTCAGGATGTGGACATGGCCAGAATCGAACTGGCGACACACGGCTTTTCAGGCCGTTGCTCTACCGACTGAGCTACCTGTCCGAAAATTACTAATTCTACGAACGAATTAAAGCTATGTTCACGAATTTTTCAGAATTCCGATGCTTTTTTCTCAGAATCTGAGAATCACTATCAAAAAAATTGGTGCGTCGATTGCCCGCACCAAAGTCAATTTACCACTCTTTCAAAGAAAAGTCAATGAAGAATTATTCCAACTCTCGTGCGTTCTTTTGTCCAATGTAACTGACCACCTCTTCTCCCCCGTCAACCGCGACAATTTGCCCGGCAATAAAATCACCGTACTCATGTGTAATTAAAACGATCGCCCGTGCAACGTCTTCGGGCGTTGTCAGTCGCAACTGTGGATTTTTCCCTTTAGCAGTAGTAATCAATTTCACATTTGCCGGGATTTTCCTCAACGCGGGTGTATCGGTTACACCGGCCATGATGGCATTAGCAGTAATACCCCATGCGCCCATCTCCATCGTTAATTGCCTGATGTGGGACTCCAACGCCGACTTAGCGGCAGACACCGCACCATAGTCAGGGATCTGCGTTCTCCCGCCTGAGCTCGTCATGCCATAGATGCGGGTACCTCTTCCCAACAGCTTGCGCGTAAACGCTCCCTGTGTCCAGTACACCAACGAGTTTGCCATCACGTCCATGGTCATTTCTATTTGTTGCTGCGTCATCATTTCTTCCGGCTTATCTGATATATAGGGCCTCAACGTCCCGAACGCCAAAGAGTGCATGATAACTCGCACAAATGAACCCTTCGTCTTCTCTAAATGGCTTTTGAGTGCATCCAACACTTCGTTACGCTTTCCGGAGTCGGCGGCGTTCACGTTAAAAAATAGCGCCTGCACACCCGCCGCTTCGATGTCCTTCTTCACTTGCTCGGCAAGGGGCATTGTCGCTGCACGGTCGAAATGCACGCCGCAAATATTCATGCCATGCTTGGCAAGAGCAACCGCGGTAGCTCCTCCAAATCCGCTCGACGCTCCTAAGATTAATGCCCAATCGGTTGGTTTAAACCGTAAGTCGGTATTCACTCTCTGCTCCTCTAATAAATACAATGATGGCTAAAATGCTCAGGAAGTTAACAACATTTGGTGGAAAATCAAAGCGGGATTACTCAACCGTTACACTTTTTGCTAGGTTTCGTGGTTGATCGACGTCCGTTCCTCTTTCAACTGCAATATAATACGCTAATAATTGAAGCGGAATAATATTGACGATGGGTCCAAAGAACCCGTATGTCCGTGGAACGCGCAGAACAAATTCCGCAAGGGCATCGATTTCGTGGTCATCTTCGTTTGCAAGGGCGATAATGCGTCCCTTCCGTGTTCGCACCTCTTGGATGTTGCTCATTACCTTGTCGTAAATGGCGTCTTTTGGCGCAACGCAAACGACGGGCATATTTTCATCGATCAGGGCAATCGGCCCGTGTTTCATTTCTGCAGCGGGGTAACCTTCGGCATGCGCATAGGATATTTCCTTCAACTTCAACGCGCCCTCTAACGCCACTGGGAAATTAGCTCCGCGCCCGAGATACAGAAAATTCTTTGTGTCCTTGAATTCGCGTGCGAGCTTTTTAATCATCGAGACGTTCTCTAATACCTTTGCAACTTTCGAGGGCAGCGTGGCGAGTTCGCGTGTTAAAACGGCGGAATCTTTCGCCGACATGCCCTTAGCACGCGCAAGCAAAATCGTAATAAGTGCCAGTACAGTGAGTTGGGACGTAAATGCTTTTGTTGAAGCTACGCCAATTTCCGGTCCGGCGTGAATATACACGCCCGCCATTGTCTCGCGCGCTATCGTGCTGCCCACGGAATTGACAATCCCGACAACAGTGGCGCCCTTCGCTTTCGCTTCCCTTAATGCAGCAAGCGTATCCGCCGTCTCCCCGCTTTGGCTAATGAGGAATACGACATCGTCTTTCGTAATGATGGGGTTGCGATAACGGAATTCTGACGCGTATTCTACTTCGGTAGGTATTTTGGCAATTTGTTCGAGCATATACTCGCCCACCAAACCCGCATGCCACGAAGTTCCGCATCCGATGAGAATGATCCTGCGTGCATTCAATAATTTATCCATGACCGGCAGCAGACCGCCAAGCTTGACCGTACCTTGCTCCGCCGATAAACGGCCTCGCATCGCATTATGAATGGTTTCCGGCTGCTCATGAATCTCTTTGAGCATAAAATGGGCGTACCCACCCCGCTCGATTTGTTCCAACTCAAAAGTTATTTCTTCGACCGACTTGTTGATTTCAACGTCGTCAAGTGTCTTTATCGTGACGCTATCCTTCGTTACAACTGCAACTTCCCCATCCTCCAAGTACGAAACCTTTCGAGTATGCTGAATCAACGCGGCTGCATCGGCCGCAACAATATTCTCTCCCTCTCCATACCCGATCACGAGGGGGCTTCCTTTGCGCGCTACTACCAATTTATCAGGTTCGCGTGTGCTCATCACAACAAGACCGTATGTTCCCTCGACTTCAGAGAGCGCGAGCCGAACAGCTTGCTCAAGGCTTCCCGTCTTCTTATTGAACTCTTCAATAAAATGCGCCAAGACTTCCGTATCCGTCTCTGAGGCAAATGTGTGACCGGTACTCAATAATACTTTCTTAATAGCTGCAAAATTTTCAATAATGCCGTTATGGATCACCGCTATTTCGCCGCTGCAATCCACATGGGGATGCGCGTTGACATCGGTAGGCTCGCCGTGAGTCGCCCATCGCGTATGGCCAATCCCAATTGTGGCCGAGACGCCATTTGACTTCCACAACGCTTCCATTTCCGCGAGTTTTCCCGCCTTCTTCTTGATCACAAGCTTGCCTTCACTTAACAGAGCAATGCCGGTTGAGTCATACCCGCGATACTCCTGCCGCCTTAAGCCCTCAAGCAGGATCGGAAGCGAATCCTTTGTGCCTATGTATCCAACAATACCACACATACATGCTCCTGTGCTACGATGAAAGTATGCCAACTAAAGCCATCATCCTACCAGATCGCTCCTTATCTCGTCGGTACGAATGAAACAAGTTCGGCGTGCAGATGGTGCAATAAGCTGAAATCTCTATTCTTTCCTCAGGGATTCCCGCATGTTGCAACTGAAGTTTGTTTTCTTTTTTCAGGTCAAGAAGGTATGACCCGTTACGTCCCTTAAATACGTGCGGGGAAAATTTAGCCGCTACATCTTCCCCTACTTCATAACAGCAACCCCCGGCTGAAGGGCCAATAAACGCCACAATGTCTTCCGGCTCCGTATGAAATGCTTGAGACATCAGCCGTACGCCTTCACCAACTATTCCCTGCGCTGTTCCTCTCCAACCAGCGTGAAGCGCAGCTACAGCTCGACGTTTCCGGTCCGCTAACATTACGGGAACGCAGTCTGCAATGGAAATCCCCAACCATATTCCCGGCGTTGCGCTCACAAGCCCGTCGCACGATTCGTATTGTCCGCCCGATTCAACTTCAAGCGCCCTTGCCGAATGACATTGCTTCGGTAATGCCAAGTCTTTCTGCTGGATGCCTACTTCTTCAAACAATCGTTGACGGTTTGCAGTAACGTTCCCTTCCGAATCACCCACCTTATAACTGACATTCATCCCGTACGGTTCCGGGCTTACGCCGCCATGCCTCGTGCTCATCGCAAAACGGATATAGGGGATTTCGGACAGCTTCAGCGACCTAATAACCGGTATCATACCCCTTGAAACGGAATCGTGATTGTGAATGTTGAACCCTTGCCCGGTTCGCTTTCGAGCTCGATAGTACCGTTAAGGTCTTCGATAATTCTCTTTCCTATAGCCAAGCCCAAACCTGTACCGTCGGTCTTCGTAGAGAAATTCGGCTCAAATACTTTTTTCTGGATGTCCTTCGGTATCCCCGGTCCCGTGTCGGACACTCTAACAACACAACGACGGTCGGCTACCGTCGTTTCGATGGAAATAACCCCTCCGGCCTCCATCGCCTGCACGCTGTTGCGAACCAAGTTAATGAATACCCGCCTCAACTCATCCCCGTCTGCGACGAGTGTTGGATGAATATCGGAAAATTTTGTGCGGAATTCAACGCCGCGAATTTCGTGGAAGAGATCGACCGTTTCAGTGAGAAGGTGATGGAGGTCAACACGCTCGAACTTCCGTTCGGGCATTCTGGCAAAATTGGAGAATTCCGACGCAATCCGGGAGAGGGCATCGATTTGTTCCACCACAGTCTGCGTTACACGCTCGACAAGCTTCTCAATATCCGGCGATTTATCGCGGAACGCCGTGCGCAAATGCTGAATGGAAAGCTTCATCGGCGTCAGCGGATTCTTAATTTCGTGTGCGACTTGCTTCGCCATTTCCTTCCACGCTAATTCGCGCTCGGCGCGGGAAATCTGCTCGCGGCTTTGCTTCAACTCTTTAACCATCTCCGTAAACGAACTCATCAACTCTCCCACCTCGTCAGACGTTTGAGGTTCGAGGTGGATATCCAAATTACCGCGGCCGACTTTACGTGACGCTTCGGAAAGTAAACGGAGCGGGCGCGAAAGCATGTTGGCGAGCACCAGTCCAATGACAATCACGATGACAAGAATAAGGAAGTATACACCTATGGTGTAGGAATTCCGTTGGGCAAGCTCTTCGTCGATTTCCCGTTGGCGGTACAGCGCCGGCACGGCGATCACACCGACAATACGGTCGTTCAGCAACAACGGCTTGTACCCTACCGCATAGCGCACTTCACCGATTTGCTCGAAATCCCGGAAGTGGTTTTTTCCCAGCAACACTGTATTTGCATATGCCCTTCCGGTAAGGCGAGCGTCGAGAATGGAAGCGTGGTACAGCTCCGGCCTGCTGCTGGCTTTCAGCGATGAACTGCGGAAGATGGTGAAGTCCACGCCGTACTCCGATGCAACCGTTTCACAAAAATCGTCCGTCATCCCGTTAAGAAAATCATCCTCATCCAAAAATGTCTGCACCATTCTCCGTTCAAGAAGATTCAGGTCCTCCTCCAACCGTCTGTTGATATTCGACTCAAGCTGCTCGGTAGCGAGCTCGCGGTTGTAGTATCCGATCAACACAAAAGAGAGTACCGCCAGCACACTGAATGCAAGAACAAGGCGCCCTCGAAAACCAACGCCTCGCACCTTATGCCTTTTCCAGCTTATCACGAACCGCAGAAGGGATAAGACCAGAAATACACCGGCATACACCACCATAACTTTGACAACATTAAACACGTGCCACCGTATATCAGGAACTTCCAGAGCCAAGGCGCGTACAATCCCCGGCTGGTGTTCATCACTCGCGTAGAGCACTTCAAACTCGTGTCCATCAACAGTCTCGCTCCGCCAGAGGAAACGGCGTCGAGGCTGCTGAAATTCCTGCTCAACATCTGCCGGAAGAAGTTTTCCTCGGTACAATCGTGGGTTGTTGGTCGAAAACAACTCCCCACCGCGGTATTCCGAGACGGTCAATTCCCGGAAATCGTCTTCCATGCGCTCACGCGTCGCTGCACGCAGCAAATCGGGCGCCTCCCCGCGAAACAGCGCTTGCTGGCTTGCCGAGAGCATAACAGCAACAAAACCCGCAATCCGCATATTTTCGTCCCGCAATGTGCTCCACGTCCCGTAATATTTCACCGCCCCGCCCTGAACCCGCCGGTCCATCACCTGAAGCACTTCTTCTTCTGCATCAAACATGGCCTTCAAGAGCTCCCCTTGCTCGTAAGTGGTCAAGCCGACAGAGAACCTGCTCATTTCGTTTCCACTCGAGTCATACAATACTACCGCAGAATTATACCCTTCACGGCTCAAAAGAGTTTGCGACCACAACGTGAACGCAATATCGCCATTCTGACCTGACTCGCCCGCCTCTATATTCTTAAGACCCTGAAGAAGGTGTTGATTCCCAAGCGCCGTGCGCAAGCCGTCGTTCACGACAAACGAGAGCCAGGAATCCAGCGGGCGCGCAAGCTCGTCGGCGTAGATTTGGAGATAATCTTTATCCTTCTGGTGAAGCTTATCATCCAAAACAGGAATGGAAAGCATTAAACAAGCCACTGCTACCCATGCAAGCCTGCGGGAAAACAACAATGAGAAAAATGAGGTCCGAGCGGCAAATTTTTCATGCCACCACGTAAAAACCCCTGCAACAAAAAACGAAATAATCGGAAAGTACTGTGGATATTTTGGAGTGAGCCCCAGTAACTGAGCAAGCATCCAAAGGAAAACAATCCACACAGCGAGAATCGACAGCTCAGTAAACTGTGACAACCGAGCTCGAAAAGCTTTTCGCAGTCCGGTCAGCATCATCATTTGAAGCGAAACCGTAACAAAAAGATAAGCAGCCGTAAGCAATAAAATGACAACGTACATCGCGGCAACAAGCGCACTGGGAAAAAGCGTGGTCGCGTCTTGGAATTCAAGCGTCGAGTCGAACACGAAGCTTCTCACCGCTTCTCCGAAGCCATGAGTCATCCATAAGAAGAAAACTCCCAAACCCGCTGCCGGAAGAATGAACCAGAACAAGGGCGGAAGGGATTTGGCTGCGATTTTTTCTCGCCAGCCGGCGACCGTCAAAAACAACACAACGACGCAAAGAAGAAAAATAATAACCGAAATCATCGTTTCCCCTAATGAACCCGTCAAGCCGTTGCCAAAAGGAGAAGCGTAATGTTCCGGCGTAAAGAAACTTCCGCCAATCACAGTGCGAGGAAATCCCACAGCCAACCAAGCATATCGCAATCCCAGAAGCAAGACGATCAACGCTAAGCCTCTGCTCCAATCGCCCTCGAATCTCGTTGCAAAAAGTGTAAGCAACATCGTCATACAGAGCGCACCGCACCCGACAAAAAAAACGACAAGCTTGTCGAAATGCACACTTACAGTCTGAATCTCTGTTTCATGCGATGGGCGTACAAGCCTGGCATAGCCGATTGTCTCTCCCGAGAGTGTTCTTAGATGCACAATATAAGTGACGCTGTCCGACCGCTGCGGAACTCCACCCGGTTCAATCTCCACGTCGATCCCTATCATCGTCGATATCTCGCTTGCAAAGCTCGATGATATAACGAAGCGATTCGAGATCGGATAATTTACTTCCAGCGGTTCGCTAACACGAATGGAGAGAAATTTTCCGGGAACGACAAGAGAAACGGAAAGATAGGTATGCAGACCGGCCCGAGCGAGTGTTATGAGCGTGTCATCATGTTCAGGCTGGAGAATCCGGGCGTTCTTCTCTGCACTCTTACCTGCCCACAGTATAACAGTGCCCACCGGGTCAATAATGTCAATGCTGACTTCCTCAGTGCTTCGGTACTCTTCCAAATGCTCAAAGGCACGGAGAATGGATTCACCGGACTGGAGTGCGAGTTCTTCAAAGAGTACGCTATCTGAGCGGACCGATTGAGCGATATCCAACAACCCGTAAATGCGTTGATGGAACTTCGAAGCAATAATCTGCCAAATTTGCTTTTCTCTGCTCCGCTCATACTCCTCCCAATGATCCTCAACGGACGTACGCCAATACCACTGCCCCGCCAGCAATAATACAGATAA
>JAKEEG010000079.1 GCA_022616555.1 Ignavibacteriota bacterium
ATTGTCGTGTGTTCCTGTTATCGTCTAGCTTAGTTTTTCGATTTATCAGTTGTGACTTCAACCTTTTGCACATCAACCGTCCTGAGCTTGTCTTTAATCTGCTCACGAATCTGCGTCGCATACTGCGCATCGCCGAAGTTCCCGTGCAGCAAGTTCGCAATGGAGAACATCGACTTGACCGATGAGGCGATCACGCTGAAATTCTGCTTCATTTCGGAAATCCGCACAACCAGCTCGCTCTGCTTATCTTCGGACATCGGATGCTTCTTCAACTCTTTTTCGCACGTATCGATGTTTGCCGAGAGAATGGAAAGCGTCGTGTTCGCAATCTGCGCTAATGTCGCCAGCGTATCGTGGAACGCCTCAATAGCAACCACGCTTGCCGTACGCTCTTTTTCCAAATGCTCTCGCTGTTCTCTTTCCTGGCGGAACAGGTAACGCTCATACACACCCTTCAGGATAATCGGCGTGTGGGTCACGTCGATATGCTCTTTGCGCATATAGTCGTACGCGCCCAGCTTCATCGCCTCGACGGCGACTGTCTCAGTGCCGGCGGCGGTCAGCATCACAACCGGGACGTCCATCTTCTGCTCGTTAATCCATTGCAGAACGTTCAGCCCGGTCAACCGCGGCATCTTGTAATCCAGCACCACCAAATCGATCGCTTCCTGCTTCAGCATTTCGATTGCGGCCTCCCCTGAGTCGCAGTCGAGCACGCGAAACTCCGGCAGCGCCGAAAGCACTTCCCGCATTACAAGCCGGAACGAATCTTCATCATCCACGAGCAGGACGGTCATTTGGTTTTTCCTTGTATAATCCGTTGCAAACATGCATCCTCCATGATGTATTTGCTTGATTATCCAAAAGCTTTTGATACTGACTACGGTGTGTGTCTTTACTATATACAATACTGGTGCCAGCAAGATTTTCTTCACAATTTCGCCGTAACTCATTCAAATGTAACGGCTTACATTTTCACCTCGGTAAACGATTTCGGCAGACTTCGGAAAAGATATGCCTTCTCATTCTGGAACCTGCAGAAAATGCCCGCAGTTATTCGCTTTTTTTAACTTTCCTTCGAAGATGGGACATATTTCGAGCATTTTCTCATTCCGATCGCTCAGGAAACACCATTGTAATTCTTACAAAGCTACAGTTTTTAGCAAATCACTTAGAATTAAGGGGTTGGCGCGTACTGATTTGAGAATAAAGCAGAAATGTGTCGCGTGGGTGTGAGATATGGGATGTGAGGTATATTGTTCCCCTTCCCTAAATCTTAATGGGTCATGGGATGGGTTCACACTTTCCTGTCCCCCCTCCATGAGAGGGATCAAGGGGGAGGTGTTCAAACCTGCGAGGCTTCTAAAACCTCGCAGGTTTCTCAAGGACAACCCTAATCTGCCTTTATCCATCTTCTATCCGCTTTCACGCTTTTTTGTGTCCGGCCGTTTTGTGGCGGGGTTCAGCGTCCTATTGCTTTATTGTCAAAGGTCTCCTGCCTGCCCCTTTGGGTACCGAGACACAGAAACCCCATCCAATCGGGCGCAAAATCGATACTCCACAAAACCCGCTCTAAACCGGCATTTTCTGAGCAACACAAAAATTCATTTTCCGAAAATCATAAAACCCCTGTGCATCAAGGGCTTTATGAAATCCGCGAAAAATCGAACAAATTAATCAATTTTTTCTTGAAAATGTAATGAAGCGAATTCCGACCAATATCGATAGGGGTTTCTCTCGTTAAAATATTTAACGTTTCGTGCATTTTTTACTTGACATTTTAAATTTCTTATAGTAAATTAAAAAACTTGAGATTTTGCTCTCTATTACATAAACAAAGGTGAGTGCAAATTCTCCGTTTCTGCAGAAACACCCCAAAATCGCCCCGGAGTTACCAGCTGTACCCTATAATTCAAATTGTTTAAACGATGGCAAGGTGCCTGTCCCCGCGGGAGCGCCACCTCGCCTACGATTCCTATTTCCTAACTGGAAGGTGTCTGGCCTTGGCAGCCTCCCGACAAATTCGAGGCGTATCTGCGGTCGCTCCGCAGAAGGCTCCAAGGTGAATCGCTGAGCACCCAATAGCTGTTCAAAGCCAGGAGAACATGTCAGCCTCGTGCCTCGTCGCCCGTGCTACGGGTACCAAACGGGCTGATGCGTCGATTTGGCAAAGGCGAGGATATATACCTGCCTACCGGCAGGCAGGTCCTTGCCTGCATCAACGACGGCTCCACCGGACGAAACAGCCGTACCGGTCGAGCACTACAGGCACGTCCCGTAACGGCAACGCGGGAGCACCTTCTTCGTTAGGATATTTTTGAAAAACAGGACGCAGAAGTTAGGAGTCAGAAAACAGAAGAAAGACTAAACAAAAACATATCGACAATAAAACGGTGAACGCTTAGCAGCGGATAGATGAAGTGTGTACTCTTTTGTGTGAAGGCTAACCGAAATCGATGGCGGTGTGGGCTGGTAAGAATCAATCGAAGCGTTTAATTTCGATGCAGATGCAAAAGCCATCCCTTACCTTCAACCTTACGCATCGAAATTTTGGCAAGTGCACCAGGGATTAATTCGTGCATTTCGATTTTGGAAAGATGTCTTTTTTACTTTCTTTCTCGGAAAGAAAGTAAGTCTTTAATTTTTCCTTTAGCCTATGCAGGAAGCCGTACTAAAGAAGAAATCCCTTCGGCGCGTGGTTACTTCTTTGCCCGAACAAAGAAGTAACATAACCGTGCAAACACAAAGGGCACGATATATCGTGCCCTTACAAAAAAATCTCTTCGGCTTATGTCCCCCTCATTGAGGGGGATTAAGGGGGAGGAATTTCAATAAATCAATCATCCTCAACCGTCACGCTGGCGATCTCATCCAGCGACGTGACGCCGCGCTTTACGAGGTCCATGCCGACATCGCGCAGCGTGCGCATGCCGTTCCTCGCCGCCGCCTGGCGGATCGACTCTTCATCCACAAGCTCGCCGGCTTGCAGGATGATGCGGCGGATTTCCTTAGTGAAATACAGCGCCTCGTGGATGGCAATGCGGCCCTTATAGCCTTTCATGCACTGCTTGCAACCGACCGGCTCGAAGAGCGTCGCGGTATCAAATTCTTCGTCCTGCATGCCAAGCTTTTTGTACATCTCCCGGTTGAGCTCCTTAACGGGAGCTTTGCACTTCTCGCATAACCGGCGCACAAGCCGCTGTGCCAGAACAAGGTTGACGGAATACGCAATGAGAAACGGCTCAACACCCATCTTATACAAGCGCGCAATCGCACTCGGCGCATCGTTTGTGTGGAGCGTGGAAAATGTTAAGTGGCCGGTGTTCGCGAGCTTTACGCCCATTTCGGCGGTTTTCTTGTCGCGCATCTCGCCCACCATCACGATATCCGGGTCGTGGCGAAGAATCGCCCGCAGCGCGCCTTCGAAGTCCAGTTTCGGGTTCAGTTTCGTCTGCCGCGCGCCTTCGATGTAATACTCAACGGGGTCTTCGACGGTGATGACGTTCTTGGTGGGATCCATAATCGTCCGCAGAGCCGCAAACAGCGTCGTGCTCTTGCCGCTGCCCGTCGGGCCGGTAACGATGATAATCCCGTGCGGCTTGGAGATGGCTTTCACGAAGTACTTCTCCGCGTACGGGTCAAATCCGAGGTCTTTCACGTTGACGCTGAATTTCGGGTCCTGCAACACGCGGATGACGATCGACTCAAACTTGCTCTTTAATTCTTTGCCGACAACCGGGATGACGGAGACGCGGAACCGCACCGTCTTGCCGTCAATCACGAACTGCGCAAACCCGTCCTGCGCCGAGTGGCGCTCGAACCGGTCGAGGTTCTTCGCGCGGTCTTTCACCACGGCGGAAACCGCCTCCGCGCGCGTATCGGTCTGCGTGTACCAGAGCGTCAGCTTGCCGTCGACGCGAAAATGGAACTCCGTGCGCTTCTCCCCCTTCGGCAGGACGTGGATGTCGCTGGCGCCTACACGCACGGCATCGATGAAGACTTTTTCGACTAAGTTGACAAGGCCGCTTTTTGCAATTTCGTCCTGCAACGCTTGCTCGTCGATCTCAGCTTCGTCGAGTTCTGATTCAATGCGCGTCTCGCCCGTATCCGCGGAGAAACCCGCATACTCCGAGCGTCCGATATTCACCTTCTGCCAGAGCTCCTCCCATGCGGAGAGCTTTACATAGCAGATTTCAAACTTGGGATACTGGAACTTGCGCGCGATGCGGTATACTTCAGGCTTCGTCGGGTCCGGCGTAATGACAAGCAGCCGCCCCGCCTTGTTCGGGTCGACCATATACGGCATCACGCGAAACTCCAGCGCCGAGTCGCGCACGGAATCCGGCAGCGCGAGCAGCTCTTTCTTGATGAATTCGACGCCCGCTTCTTCGATTTCTTCGGGAGCTATTTCGAGCGAGCGGAATGCATAGAAATTGACAATTTCCTGGTAGAGCTTGTCCCTATTGATGCGGAAATCTTCGCTCAGAATCTCCGGGAGTTTGCGGCGCTTCTGGTTCTCGTCCAACCCGACCAGCTTCATCGCTTCGGCAAGGACTTCAGCGGTAATGACGCCCTTATCGACGAGGTGCTCGCCCAAGTCCTTGCGAAACGTGCCGAGCTTGATATTTTTTTCTTCTAATGCCATGCTAGAGTTTTATTGACAAAACATATTTTTAAAAAATCTTTACCACGAAGACACTAAGTCACAAAGGAATACTTTGAAACTATTAGCCGCCATGTTTTCTTCGTGTCTTGGTGTCCCTGCCTGCCGGCAGGCAGGTTTGTGGCTACGTCTTTGCTGAACAACTACCTCGGCGTCGTATCGATCTTAATCGAAGCCGTTTCAGACGAAAGATACGTCAAAAAAATCATTACAAACATAATCATGCCGGAAATCCCAAGCTCGATCATGTTGGTCAGGTTCTTCAGGGCGTAGCGGTTCTCCATCTCGTAAAAGTCCGCAAGCTGGACGGCCGTTTCCTTCACCGTTCCTGTCTCGCTCGCTGTTTTGAAACGCGAGATCGCCATTTCGGGAAAGAACGTCGTCCATTCAAGCGCCTTGGGCAGCTCCGTGCCGTACTTCAACATCGTGGGGATTGCGACATTCTTAATCTGGTGCTCCAAATACTGGTTACGGCTCGATTCCGCCGCGTACTGGATGGCGTCGATGTTCTCGCCGGATGACGTATACATGATGCCTAACACACGGCAAAACATCTCAACGCTCGTGTTGCGCAAAATCGTTCCCACGTACGGGATCTTCACGACAAAGCGGTCGAACACCACGCGCCCCTTGGGCGTCATAATATAAATATAAAAAGCCACAACCGGCGCTGTCAAGGCGAATGCGAGGAGGATGAAATTCGCTTTCACAAATTCGCTGAAATCAATCGTCATCTGCGTGAGTGGAGGAAGCCCACCGGAAGCAACGGGCGCTAACGTTTCCGCCATATCCGGCAACAAGACGAGCACGTAGAACACCAGCGCGCCGACCAGTGCGAGCGACGTGACAGCCGGAAGAATGAGCGAGCTTGCGAGCGCTTTTTTGAAATCCGCCAGCCGCTCTACGAACCGGGCGACGCTTTCGAAAATGGATTTCATATTTCCGCTGCGTGAGGCTAGGCCGAGCATCAGCGCCGTATCGTCGCCGAATACCGGAGATTGGCGAAGAAATGCGTCTCTGGAATCCATGCCATCCTTCAGGTCTTTGATGATGTCCCGTAAAGCCCGCTTCAGGTTCTTGTCCTTGATGTTGTTGGACATGATCTGAAGAATCTCGTGGAACGGCATCTTCTGCTCCAACAGCTTCGCGCTGGTGGAAATAAACGAAACCAGTTCGCCCATCGAGGCGCGCGAGTTGACCTCAAACTCGCGGCGCACATTGATTTTTTCGCCGCCCAATCGCTTTAGGGCTTCAAGGACTTCTTCGCGCGTGTAGGCGGATTGCGTGCCTTCTAGCACCGTCGCACCGCGATGAACACGGTAAAAGAAATTCTTTTTCTTATGGATCGACGTAATTGTCCAACCCTGCTGTTTGGCAAGCGCACGCGCTTTTTCGCGCGCGGCAAAATACGATGCTGCCGAGATGTATCGGCTGGTCGGTTTACCCGTCCGGTCTTTAACGTCTATTTTATAATCGTGTCCGCGCATGGTGTTGATGAAACCAAGGAAGCATCTAAAAATTTAAAAGCTTTGCGTTCTTTGCGAGAAACTCAATACCAAGGTACCTATTTTTCTTATCCCGTTCTATACCGGAAATCAGCCGATTCTTGTCACATTTTAATACTATACGGATTGTTCGCCTTTTGACGGGGAGCGTTCCAAAGCAACTTACAATAACATTGAAGCGCTTCCAAAATGGCATGAGGGCAAAAAAAACATTCACTCCCAAACAATAATGTGCATCTGAACTATATCGGAGTGTTATAGTTGTCCTACAAGCACAAAAAAAATTCTGAGGCTTTCGGAATGACCTTATGAATCTCGCAATGAGACTAAATCTTATTAACCTTTTTAAGCTTGATTCCAAGATTAGAACACTTATCGTACAGTGTCTTTTCCGGGATGGAAAGAATTTGAGCGCTCTTCTTCACGTTCCACCCCGTCTGCTCCAGCGCATTAAGAATGGCAAGTCTCGCAGCGGATTCCTTTGCTTGTTTTTCGATAAGAGGCAGTGGAATGTTCTCTGCTGTCGTCACCTTTCCCTCTGTGATCTCTTTTGGAAGGTCAGACGCTTCAATTTTCTGACTCGAGCAGAATAATATCGCTCGTTGTATCGTATTTTGCAGCTCGCGCACGTTGCCGGGCCAATCATATTGCATCATAAATTCCATACCGGACTGGCTGACACTCAGGTTTGGCTTTCCAAGCTCGGGACCGTAACGCTCTAGATAGTACTGAACGAGCAACGGAATGTCGTCCTTGTGCTGGCGAAGAGGCGGAAGTGTGATGGGAAAAATGTTGAGACGATAATACAAATCCTCGCGGAATTCACCCTTTGTCGTCATCTCGGAAAGGTTCCGGTTCGTCGCGGCGATCACGCGCACATCGATGGGAATCGGCATCGAGCCGCCGACGCGATCCACGACTTTTTCCTGAAGCACGCGCAGCAGTTTAACTTGAGATTGCAGGTCGAGGTCGGCGATTTCATCGAGGAAAATGGTTCCGTCTTCCGCAAGCTCAAACTTGCCAAGCTTGTTTTGCATGGCGCCGGTAAACGAACCGCGTTGGTGACCGAACAACTCGCTCTCAACCAATCCTCTCACGAGCGACGCGCAGTTGACAGCGACGAACGGTTTCTGTGCGCGCTTGCTGAGCGTGTGAATCTCCTGCGCGACAAGTTCCTTGCCCGTGCCGGATTCGCCCATGACGAGCACCGTCACATCCGTCATCGCAACACGGCGGATTTGTTCGAGGATGCGCTTGATCTCAGCGCTTCTGCCCACGATCTTGCCGGAAAGTCTGCTGAGCTCGTCGCGGATGCGCTCGTAGTCGCGCTTGAGCATCGCCTCTTGAACAGCCTTCTCGACGAACGCGCGCAGTTCGCCCACGTGCAGAGACTTCGCGCCATAATGGTACGCCCCGACCTTGATCGCCTCAACCGCTGTCTCGACTGTCGGGTTGTCCGTAAGCACGATGACTGGAAGCTCCGGCGCAAGCGCCTTCAACCGCTTCAATGCATCGATTCCCGATTCAGCATCGCCGGAATCTTTGTTAAAGAACATCGCGTCGATGTGCTCGCTCTCGAGAATTTTTTGCGCCTCCTCTTCGGTCGTCGCCGCAAACGAAGTGTAGAATTCGCGCAGAGATGCCTCGAAGTTTTTCAAAAACTCCCGGTCGCTATCAAGTATGAGTAACGCGCGTGAGGTTTTCATCTGCTGAGAGCTACGGAATCAATCATGAATTATCGGATATCATTTACATACACTTTCAGTCAACGGCAGTTCAGTGCACCGTCTTCTGAATTTTTCAGAAAATTCAGTCTGACTTATCTTTTGTAAAACATTCTACAGTCCGTAATTTCCTTTTGGGGAGTTTTATACGTCTTAAACTACGTGGGAGGTGTATAATAGTACGTGAATCGGATTCTAGAAGCAAGTGATTTCCGACACATACAGAAGATTTTGTCAAAAAATTCTTGTTCGCACCTTTCTACTGGATTAAATGAATTTTAGCGATTCTGTCCTACATTTTCGGATTTATTAGGATAAATTTGAATACTCAGCGAACTGTGACCGACTCCAGAATACAATGAAAATTGTTGAGATTACTTCAATCGCTTGAGGGCGATGCTATGCCTGCAAGTTTATCGCAATATAATGGAATCTTGCTTCCGCGTCCTTTTTTAAACACATTGACTCAATTGTTCATATATTAAAATTTCCTAAAATCACAGTTTTGCAGCTCAACAACCACTCAGCCACTGGAGCCTTCACTCTATGAACGCACTGCGAAACCTGTACAATACGATAAAAGAATTCTTCGTCCGGTATCCGGCAGTCATGTCGGGATACATCATCTACAGCTATTTTTTTATCTCGACGATGAAGTATTTCTTGGACAAAAAAACGGGAGACCTGACATTTTTCGATATCTTTCAGCGTTTTGATTCCTTGTTCTGGATGTGGCTCCTCTCCGTTTCGCTGGTAAAAATTATTGACATCCGCACAAAACTCCATCAAAACGAAAAGGAACAGTTGGTGCAGAGTAAAGAACTAGAGGTAAAGCAAATGCAGCTTTCAACGCTTGTGGAAATCGTCCGCGGGCTGCAGCATGAAGTGAATAACCCGTTGACGATCATCATGATGAACGCAGGAAAGTTAGATCGGGAGTTATTCGGCAAAGAGGTGCTTCGCGAGCATACGGGCACAATTAAAGAAGCGGCTGAACGTATCGCCAATACCCTCGATGCATTTAGCCGGGCAAAACTCTATGAAGTGGACCAATCCCCTGTTGGCAACATCGCTAAGCCTCCTGATAAGCCAAGCCGTGACGAAGTGGCAGGTAACCAGCATTGAGCATATGAAAACACACCAAGAATGGATGAAGCTCGCACTGCGCGAAGCTGAGAAGGCGTTCGAAGAAAATGAAGTGCCTGTCGGAGCAATCGTAGTGCACGAGGATAAAATCATCGGCAAGGGTTATAACCAGATCGAGCGCCTACAGGACCCGACCGCGCACGCGGAGATGATTGCCCTCACTGCCGCCGCAAATCATTTGGGTTCGCGCCGTTTGGAAGGCTGCACGCTGTACGTCACACTCGAGCCTTGCCCGATGTGCGCAGGCGCGATTGTGCTGGCGCGAGTGCCAACACTCGTCTTCGCGGCGTACGACCCGAAAGCCGGAGCGTGCGGGACGCTCTACAACATTGTAGAGGACCAACGTTTGAACCACCGCGTACACGTCGTGCCCGGCGTGTGTGATACGGAAAGTGAACAGTTGCTGCAAGGATTTTTCGGAAGGATACGAACAATTACTCCGAAGAAAGGCTAATAGAAAAATAAACATCATCCCCGAATGCTGTTGCCGGGAATCCATTACAATTAAATTTTTCGGGTTTACTCGACCACCTGTTCTAAGAAAGCGTCTGAGTTATGGATTCCCGCCTAAAACAAGCGGGAATGACAACTGTTTTTTAGAGGGATACGAATGACAGCGCCGGAAAAAGGATAAACAAAAAATAATCCGTCATTCCCGAATGCCGTTGTCGGGAATCCATTACAATGACGCTAGATAAATCCTACTTCGTGTATATCCTTGCAAGCAAGAAACGCGGAACACTCTACACCGGTTTTTCAGGTGGACTTCCAGTAAGAGTATACCAACATAAAATGGGAGAGACACAAGGTTTTACATCGCTGTATAAAGTAAAGCGGCTCGTCTACTACGAACATTACAATGATCCTGAGACTGCCATTCGAAGGGAAAAACAAATAAAGAAATGGAACAGAGCTTGGAAAATTAGATTAATTGAGCAGCACAACCCAGATTGGAATGAGTTGTATGTGAATGGCGAGATTCGAGCGTTGCCGAAGGAATGATTTTTTGGCGCGTTCTTTCTACAGAAAACTTTAATTGAGCTGTTGAGTAATGGATTCCCGCCTACAACGTGCGGGAATGACAGCGCCGAGGAAGAATTAAAAGGCAGGAAAAAGAGATAAGAGCATTCTGAATTCAGACTACTGACAACTGAATTCTGCTTCTCAAACCGCCGCTTGCAGCTTCTCTGCTCTATCAGCAATGCGAAGTGCTTCAATTAATCCATCTAGATCGCCGTCGATAACACCGGCTAGATTATAAAGTGTCAGTCCGATGCGGTGGTCGGTCACACGGTTCTGGGGAAAATTGTATGTGCGAATTTTATCACTCCGGTCACCGCTCTTTACCATCAGCTTGCGTGCCGCAGAAACAGAAGCGGTCTGTTCCTGCATTTTCTGCTCATAGAGTTTCGCTCGGAGCATTTGCATGGCACGCTCGCGGTTCTGAAATTGCGAACGCTCCTGCTGGCACGCGACGACAATACCGCTTGGCTTGTGTGTAATGCGTACGGCAGTCTCAACCTTGTTGACGTTCTGTCCGCCTTTACCGCCGGCGCGGTATGTGTCGAACTGCAGGTCGGCGGGATTAATTTCGACTTCGACTTCCTCGACTTCGGGCAGAACGGCAACGGACGCGGCAGAAGTATGGACGCGCCCTTGCGCTTCAGTTTCGGGTACGCGTTGGACGCGGTGAACACCGCTTTCGAATTTCATCATCCCGTAGCCGCCTTCGCCTGTCACGGCGAAAATGATTTCTTTGAATCCGCCTTTGCCGGTTTCGTTCCAGTCGATGAGCTCGACTTTCCAGCCCTTGCGCTCGGCAAACCGCGTGTACATACGGTGGAGGTCGGCGGCAAAAAGAGCGGCCTCATCGCCGCCGGTGCCGGCGCGAATTTCCATGATGAAATTCTTGTTGTCGTTCGGATCTTGCGGAACAAGGAGCAGCTTGAGTTCTTCCTCCTGCTGGGCAACCTCGACTTTGAGCTTATCGTACTCTTCCTGAGCCAACGCCTTCATCTCCGGGTCGCTGACGGATTCGAGCAACTCCTTGCTGCCTTCGTAATCCCTCAGAGTTTTACGATACACAGCGAACGCCTTAATGATCGGCTCGAGCGTACGCAATTCTTTGCCCAGATCGCGAAAGCGCTTCTGGTCGGAAATAACCGCCGGGTCGCTTAACAACGCATTGACCTCGTCGTAGCGTTCGGATATTTTTTCGAGTTTTTCGAGCATGGTTTAATTCAACGCCCGGGTTGTCTCAGGCGCAGGCTGAGACGCTTTTTCCAATGGCCTCCATGCGTACTTCTCAGCATCTTCCGTGCCAAGCGCACATTTGAGAGCAACAAGAGCGACCTCAATTTGCGAGTGGTCGGGCTCCTTGGTGGTGATCTTCTGTAACCACAATCCCGGGGCGATAATCACTCTTCCCCATGCCGTTGTGCTGTGCTTTGCAGAGAACTTGATAAACTCATACGCGATACCGCCGATAGGGAGAATAAAAGGTATATGTGTGACAAGGCGCTTGAGAAAATTCATTTCCCCCAACCATTGGATGAGCAACAAGTCAAGCAAGCTGAAAGATAAAATCGCGACAAACATCACGATGAGCAAGAAGCTCGTGCCGCAGCGCGGATGAAACCGGCTGAACTGTTGCACGGCTGGCGGGATGAGGTCGCCGTTCAACTCAAACGCAAACACCGACTTATGCTCAGCGCCATGATACTGAAACAATCGCTTAACGTCTCTCATCAGCGAAATGGCCGAAAGATAACCAAGCAAAATGGCGATGCGGATAAGCCCCGCTACAAGATTGAACTCGAATGCTTTTTGTTCGAGTTGAAACAAATACGACGCGAGGAATAACGGCGTAACAAAAAATATCCCGATACCCATGAGCAGAGCAAACATAAGCGTCAAGATCAGCATCAATTGCGTTTGGCCCTTGGGCTTCGCGTCTTTGCCATTACTGCCTGCAGGCGCGGTTTTGGCTTGCTCATCCAGCATGGCTACTTCAGCAGACCAGTTGAGAGTCTTAATACCAAGATACATCATGTCGATGAGTCCGATGGCGCCGCGCAGAATCGGTACTTTCTTGAGCTTCAGGCGTTCAACCCAAGAACTGAACGCCAGTTTTTGCACAACGATTTCTCCATTTTCGCGCCGCACCGCTGTTGCGACAGACCCCGGTGCGCGCATCATGACGCCCTCGATGACAGCCTGCCCGCCGATCTGCATCGGCTGGCTTGGGTCATAGTTTGGGTTCGTCGGCACCCAGCTCGATTTTTGTTGTTCGGATGTTAATTCGCTCATAAGAATTGTTCCCTCAACATATAATATAGACAAGAATTACGCGAGTCGCAACGCGCACGGTGTACTCTTTACTGCGAGGTCCCCTGTATCGCCGATTTCGTTGAGGAGAGTTCGGCCGGCATCACAACCTTCAGAGCAATGACGAGAACGACGAACGAAACACACAACAGGAATTTCACAGCGATACCTTCAAAGCTCAGAGGTTCAACACTCCAGAGAATACTCAAGACATACACTGCAGCTCCAGCAACAGCGAGGCGAAACAATCTTCCCCACTCGTACCGTATAGGATAAAACCGCTGCGACACGAAATACATTCCCACAGCCATAACGACGTACGCTGCGAGGGTTGCATACGCAGAGCCCATCATGCCGTACTGGGGGATCAAGGCGAAGTTGACGCCGATACTCACCACAGCTCCGGTGCCGGTCACTAGCGGTAGGTATTTCGTCTTCTTTTCAATGTTGACGCCGACAACGAAATTCGCATACGCCCCGGTGAAGATGAACGCGAGCAGAATCCACGGCACAATTTCAACTCCCGACCAGTACGCGGGGCTGAAAAAATATCCCCCCCCAATATGGATGCGAACGAGGTCGTCGATGAACAGCGAGACGGCAAGGAAAACAAACACCATCAACACTGAAAAATAGGTAAAGACGCGTGCAAAGAGCTCCTTCGCTCCCTCATCTCTTGCGTGCGTCAGGAAAAACGGCCGCCAGGCATAGTCAAACATGCTCACGACCAGCATCATCAGCACTCCAAGGCGAAAATTCGCCTGGTAGATGCCGACCGTCGCGTCGTTCGTCAGTGACTTGAGAATCGGGCGGTCGATGACCTGCATGGCAACTGTCGCTAAACCGGATGGGATGTACGGCAAGCCAAAGCGTAGAAGCTCGCGATAGAGTTTCGGGGAAAAACTCGGCACAAACTGTTTGCCCGTCAAGCTCATCAAAATAAAGAACGTTACTCCGGAGGCGATGAGGTTGGCAATGAACACCCCCTCGGCTTTTAGCCCAAGCAATACGATGAGAACAATGTTCAGCGCGAGGCTGAGAACAATGTGTAAAATCCGCAACGCCGCAAAGACTTTTGCTTTTTGCGCCATTCGCAGCGATGCATACGGCACAACCATCAACGTATCGAAACACAATATCCACGCCGCATATGCGACGAAGTAGCTCTGCGTTCGGTCGATGCCAATCCATTCGGAAACGTCCGAAGAGAAAAGATGAATCGCGCCCGAGAATAGAACTGACGTTACCATCAGCGAAAGAAACGGCGTGCTAAAGTGCTCTTTCGTATCACCATACTCCAATGACGACACAAAACGCATGTACGCCTGCTCCATCCCGTATCCGTACACGATCAACACGCACGCGATGTACGCGTACAAATTAGCAACAACGCCGTACTCGGAAGGCAGCAGGTAATTCGTGTAAAACGGGACGAGGAGAAAATTCAGGAACCGCCCGACGATGGAGCTAAGGCCGTAGATTGCCGCTTCTTTCCCCAGGCGGAGAATTTTTTCAATCATAGAGGGTTTTACTTCGCCGCATCCTCAGGCAACATGATGGGAATATTGTCTTTCACCCGATAGACGGCGCTACAGTGTTCGCAGGTGAGCTTCTCCTTCTGCGACGCATAGGTCAGTTTGCCTTTGCACTTCGGACAACAGAGAATATCGAGCAACTTCTGATCAAGCATTGTCTTCTTTATTCGCTTTCATGTTTTCTTCGATCGCGTGCAGGAAAACTTGCGGCGCGCGCGTCGGTTTACCGGTTTCGGCATTCATGAAGCTGTGCACCGTGTAGCCTTGAACAATGGGCTCTTCTTCAGCTTCGCGCCATACTTTGTATTCGATGCGTACGCGAGCGACGGGAAGTTCCATCATGATCGTTTCGACCAAAAGCAAATCGTCGTAGCGAGCGGGCTTGCGGTATTTCGCGCTCGCTTCGATAACAGGCAGAAAAATGCCCATCCGCTCCACTTCAGGATATGGCAAGCCAATAGTACGAAGAAGGTCAGATCGCCCTTGCTCAAAGTACTCGAAGTACTTCCCGTAATACACAAACTTCATCTGGTCCGTGTCGGCATAGCGGACGCGAATCTGCGTGGTCTGTTTGATCATCCTCTCCCCCGCACAGCATTCATTCTTTCCACGCCCCCATCTTGCCGAACTTTTCGACGCGCTGGCTGATCAATTTTTCTGGCTTTAATTTTTTGAGTTTCTTTAATTCTTCCGTGAGGGTCGATTTCAACATTTCTATGCATTGCTTCGGGCCTTTGTGCGCGCCGCCGACCGGCTCGGGGATGATACGGTCAATCACGCCGAGTGACAATAAATCCTCAGCGGTAAGCTTCAATGCTTCCGCCGCTTGTTCTTTGTACTCCCAGCTTCTCCAGAGGATGCTCGAGCATGATTCCGGCGCAATGACAGAGTACCACGCATTCTCAAACATCAAAATGCGGTCGCCCACACCAATGCCCAGCGCGCCGCCCGACGCGCCCTCGCCGATAATTACAACAATAATTGGCACGGGCAAGTGCGACATCTCGAACAAGTTCCGCGCAATAGCCTCCGCTTGTCCGCGCTCTTCGGCCTCAATACCCGGGTACGCGCCGGGCGTGTCCAGGAGTGTCACCACCGGCTTGTTGAATTTCGCCGCAAGGTGCATCAAACGGAGAGCCTTTCGATAGCCTTCGGGATTCGGCATACCGAAGTTCCGGTAGAGATTGGACTTCGTGTCGCGCCCCTTCTGGTGCCCGATGACCATGACCGTCTCGCCGTTCAGCTTACCGAACCCGCCGACGATCGCTTTATCGTCGCCGTGGAAACGGTCGCCGTGCAGTTCGATAAAATCCTCGAGCATCCCTTCGATATAATCGAGCGTATAAGGCCTATCGGGATGACGTGCGAGCTGTACTTTTTGCCAGCGCGTCAAGTTGGAATAAATATTCTTCTTCAACTGGTCGACTTTTTTTTCGAGCGTTGTAATTTCATGTGAGATATCAAGGTTATCCGAATATTTCCGCATCTCTTCAATTTTCTTTTCCAACTCAATGATCGGCCGCTCAAACTCCAGTACCAACTTAGCCATTAGCGTGCTCCTTTCGTATTCCGACGAGCTTTCCGCGGACGCGGCGCGCCCTTCTCAAATGTTCGATGCTGTTCAGTAGTCGCTTGTGAAAGCTCTTGGAGTGAATCGACGCTTTTCGACTTTGACCGAAAGATAGTCTTCAATATTATTTCAATATCCAGCAATAACGATTGATTCCGCGCATAATAAAGTCCGTATTGTTCAATTTCCTCCGGTGTCAGCGCGCGGTCTGATTGCAGTTGCACCAAGCCTGTCATTCCCGGCTTACCGATAAAGATCGACTGACCAGCCTTCCCATTGGTTTGCGCGAGCGATGCGTAGCCCATCGGCGGGCCGACAAGACTAAGCTTTCCTGAGAGAACCGATGGAAGTGAGAGTAGTGCCCGCGAGCGAGGCGTCGATTTGATCGTGTGCTTTAAATATACAAAAGGATAGACTGAAATCAACAAGAATGTTGATACCGCAATATCAAACAGACGCTTCCATGCGCGATTTTGAAGCTTTTCGATATTGTACGAAATCGGAACGAGCGGCAACCCGCCCAACGAATCAACACTCGCCTTACCAATGATAACATCCATGGTGTTCGGCACGATGTGGAAATTGACCGCGTGGCCACCGGCTCGACTGATAACAGTAAGGATATCCTTATACGATAACGTTTGCGCGGAAAAAATAACGTCGCTCACCCGCTGCTCATCAATCACCTTCGCAACGTTGTCGCTGCTGCCGAGAATCGGCAGGCCAGATACCTTCTCGCCCAGTCGTTTATGAGAAGTATCTATGAATCCAAGCACTTCGTATCCGTCACCCACCTTCATACGAATACGCTTGTGGATTTCTTGAGCAGCTCCATCGGTACCCACGATCAATGTGCGGCGCTCGAAGAGCCCCCTGCGATCTGCGGGTGACGATTTCCCGTACAGACGTACGAGAAGCCGCCAGCCGGGCAAGAGTAACAAGCTCAATGCGCCCGAAAGAACAATTACCGCTCGGCTGAACGCATAATCTCGAAAGAACGCTACCGTCGCGGAGATCACGAGATAGCTCATCATGATTCCAGCCATCGTGCGAGAGACAGACATACGACGGTGCGTGTATACGCCTGCCGCAGAGAGACTCCACACCACAATTGCCGCAGGAACGGTATAGACTACAGAATAGGCGCGCGGGGCAAAGGAAAATACTTCGCCGCGCCAAATGTATTCCGCCACCATCAGGGCAACATCGACAAGCAAGAAATCAAAAATAACCATACGAATGGGCCGGAGGAAACTAGCTATACGCGCAAGCGAAGATGAAAGGAAAATCCCAAGATGTAAAAACAAGTACAATGCCATCGAACGGCGGAAATGTTTGCGAACAAACAAATACATCGCCTCGTAAAAAGTCTTAATCTCGTTTATGCTGCTGCGTTTAGTGCTTTCGCCCTTGTAATGGATAATCTGCGTCAGCGGAACGTAGTATATTTTTTTGCCTGAGCGTTGGATGCGATAACACCAATCCAGGTCCTCTCCATACATGAAGAAATCCTCATCCAACCCTCCCACGCTTTCATAGACATCGCGCCGAAGCAACATAAACGACCCGCTCACAGCATCTACTTCATACATCGCATCCGGGTTGAGATAGGTAAGATTGTATTTCCCAAACAGTTTTGACGAAGGGAACAATGCGCCAAGCCCGATTACTTTCGTGAACGCCACCCATGGCGTAGGGAAACTTCGGCGGCAGGCAAGCTGAAATGTCCCATCCGGATTCAAAATTTTGCAACCGGCAAGCCCCACCTCGGGATGCTCCTCAAAAAACTTCAACATCACACGCAATGTATCTTCTTGCACAATGGTATCGGGATTGATCAGTAGAAGATATTTACCGCGGGCACGTGAGAGCGCCAAGTTATTTGCCCGGGCAAATCCGAGGTTCGTTTTACTCGCGATCAACAGCACTTCCGGATAACGACGCTGGAGCATTTGAACACTTCCATCATCGGATGCATTATCCACGACAATAATCTCGCCGCGTATGCCCTTCATCGCCTTTTGAATTGACGCTAACGCGTGGTCGAGAAATTCCCGAACATTGTAGTTCACCAGAATAACGGAAAGTTGAAGGTCAGTATGTCGTGCAGAGCTTTTGGGCATTAGAAGAAACTTCGGAGTTTTAATTTCCACACCATGAGCGCGGCCTCCGTCATAATGCCCTTGGACATTTTGGAAACACCAACCCGGCGGTCGACGAACACAATGGGAAGTTCATGCAAACGGAAACCTTTCTTCCACGCGAGGAATTTTATTTCTATCTGAAATGCGTAGCCGTTCGAGCGTACGGATTTCAGGTTGATGTTTTCGAGAACATTACGGCGGATACAGACAAATCCACTCGTCGTATCGCGTATCGGCAATCCGGTGATAATGCGGGTGTAGAGGTTCGCCCCGTAGCTCAGAATAAGCCTTCGCAGCGGCCAATTGACGACATTCACGCCGGAAATATACCGCGAGCCCACTACGAGATCATATTCCTGCGCGTCACGCAACAACCGCGGAAGCTCTTCGGGATCATGGGAAAAATCGGCATCCATCTCGAACACAAATTCATACCCGTGCTCAAGAGCGTACGAGAATCCAGCGACATACGCAGTGCCAAGGCCTTGCTTGCTGGGACGTTCAATGATGAACAACCGGTTCGCGTATTGCGGCATCGCCTGCAATTCCTTCACGATGCGCGCCGTGCCATCA
>JAKEEG010000080.1 GCA_022616555.1 Ignavibacteriota bacterium
CAACCGTCATCGGAGACACTCGGCGCTCGGATATCACTCGCCGGTTGACTTCGAACAATTACACTCTTAACTTCGTGTCCAACTTTTCGGGGAAAGATCAGCTTTACTCTTCTTCGTTTCTGTTATAGTTGCAAAAAGGCTTTATTTGCTTAGGCAAACTATCACTAAATAAATATCGCTCGCTCCGACGGTCTCCGTCGGAGTGCCAAACTTGACGCTCTGCATCAAACAACAATAACGACGCGGGAGCGTCAAGCACGCATTCCCACGCAGAGCGAGGGAACAAGGAATAAAAAATGTACCAAGAACATCCACAAATGCAACTCCCTTTAGATCCTCATCAACAAGTTTGGCGTTATTTGAACCTAGCAAAGTTTTTGCATTTAATCCAAACTTCAAAGTTATATTTCGCAAGAGTAGATCGTCTTGGTGATCCTTTCGAGGGCTCAATCTCGCAATTGACTAAAGAGCATCGTATAAAGATTGCAGAGGAATTGAAATCAAAGGGAGTAGGATCTGCTTCCGAGATTCCCGACAAGCTTTCGTTCATTCTCAAGACAGCACTTAAAGAAATATATGTCAATTGTTGGCATATGAATTCTACAGAATCGGCTGCAATGTGGAATCTTTACACAACAGATTCGAACTCCATCGCAATTCAGTCAATCTTTCATAAATTAACAGAATCTTTAGAAAAAGCTATCTTTGATGTTTTCGCAGGAGTTATCAATTATGTCGATTATGATTTGGTAAGAATACCTGAGGAAAATCTTTTCTTCCCTTTCTTACACAAAAGACTTAGCTTTCGACATGAAGAAGAACTTAGGGCAATAATTTGGCTTAACGAAACAGAACGGAAAAAAAATGGTCTAGATCGCGAAACCCTCCCAGAAGGTCTTAATATTGAAGTCAACCTTAATAAACTTATAGAAAAGATATATATTTCACCCTTGGCACCCAACTGGTTTGCCGAAGTTGTAAAAAACTATATTCTAACTTCCAAAATAGACAAACCCATAGTTCATTCGCGTCTCAACGAAACACCAATTTTTTAATCCCATGCCCTCAATCCTCCATAACTTCCCCATCAGCGCACCGGCTCGAAAGGTTTTTGAGGTTGCGGCAACTCCTGCGGGGCTCGATACGTGGTGGACCCTGCGCTCCAAAGGCTCGCCCAAGCTCGGCGAGACGTACGAGTTTTGGTTCGGTCCGGAGTATGACTGGCGCGGCCTTGTAACCAAATACACGCCCAATAAGGAAATCGAGTGGGAAATGACTGTCGCCGACAAGGACTGGACGAAATCCAGGGTGGGCTTTGAATTTGAGGAAAAAAACGGCATTACGCACGTGAGGTTTCACCACACGGGCTGGCCGGAGGATAACGAGCATTACCGGATTTCGTCATTTTGCTGGGCTATGTATTTACGTTTAATGAAACGTTATATTGAGTTCGGCGAGGTGGTGGAATACGAGAAACGACTGGATGTATAACACGTAAAGAAAGCCGCTAAGGCACCAAGAACGCGAAGGAAGAATTCGAAAAATATCTAGAATCGGTCTCAAAAATAGTACTCTGTCATCGCCGCGGATTGTAAGCCGGCATCGACCTGCTGGATTCCCGACAAAAGCATTCGGTAATGACAAGATCTTTTCATGCTCTCTTAAATAATGCTTCACGTGTAGGCTGTAGCTGCTGTTCATCCCCTTGGGAGGAAGTATGGAATCGGAGAAAGTGTACAAAGTGTTGTTCTACGCGGGCAGCGCGTGGAACTTCGCCATTGCCGGAGGGCTGTTCGTGATGACGCCGACGCTGCATACGCTGGTTGGGATCGCCGCGCCGTTGTATCCCATGTTCATCTATTTTAATCTCATGTCGATTTTTTTCTTCGGCTGCATGCAGTGGAGCGTGGCGCACAACTTGTGGAACAGCCGCGTGCTCGTGAAATTGTTGATGTGGGGAAAGTTCATCACCGTTGCGTTATTCGTGTATTCGATTCTCATCTCCGCGCCACCGACGGAGCTGGTCATGTTCCTCTTACCCGGCATGATCATCGACGGCGTGTTCGGGCTAATCTTCTGGCGGTTTTTGTCATATAGCCGCGCGCTCGGAACGATACCGGCTGCCGTTATTCCCGTGACGGGAATTCACACTTAATAAAAAAAATACACATAGTTCCACAGAGAACACGGTGAGAAAGAGGTTACCCTGCGTACCTCTGTGCTACTCAGGTCCTCCGTGTAATGCTTTTAAAAACATGAGCCGAATCATCATAAGTATCGCCCTCCGCCTCACCGCCTGCGGAAAAAAAGAAGAAGGTATTCCCGGCCGCGTGGAGACAAAGGTTGGGGACTATGTCGCCGTCGCGACGGATTGCTTCAAGCCGTTTACCACCGAGCCGCAACAGCTCGAAATGACGGCGGACAGCATGTTCGCATACAGGTTCGTTCCCTGCAGTGGCGCGGATATCATGATTGAAGGCAACAAGCTCACCGTCAACGGAAGCCCGTATGGCACGCTTCAGCCGGGCGACACCGTCCTTGTGGACCACGGGCAGGTGTTCATCAACAGTGTACCGGCTATCATAAAGCCTCACCCAGAATTTATCCCCTCAGATTACTAAAGAGGGCTTACTTTTCAGCCATGTCAAAAAAAGGGGCAACAAAATATTCTCCCACCCCGGTGCGTTATGATGCAATGACGTACAACCGGTGCGGACGGAGCGGTTTGAAGCTCCCCGCCATCTCGCTCGGCTTGTGGCATAATTTCGGCAGCGTAGATTCATACCCGAACGCTCGCAAAATGATCCGTCACGCGTTCGACCTTGGCATTACGCATTTCGACTTGGCGAATAATTACGGTCCTCCGCCCGGCTCGGCTGAGGAGAACTTCGGCAAAATTCTCCATGCCGACTTGAAAAGTTTCCGCGACGAACTGGTGATTTCCTCAAAAGCCGGCTACCTGATGTGGCCGGGACCGTACGGCGAGTGGGGCTCGCGCAAGTATCTCGTCTCCAGCCTCGACCAAAGCCTGCGCGGCATGAAGCTCGACTACGTCGATATCTTCTACTCGCATCGGTACGACCCGGACACACCGCTTGAGGAAACCATGGGCGCACTGGATTCCATCGTGCGCAGCGGCAAAGCGCTCTATGTGGGTATCTCGAATTACTCGACAGAGAAAACGCGCGAAGCTGCCGCTATTCTGAAACGCCTCGGCACACCGTGTTTAATTCACCAGCCGAAGTACAACATGTTCGACCGTTGGATTGAAGGCGAATTACTGAAAGCGCTGCGAGATGAAGGCATCGGGTGTATTGTCTTCTCCCCGCTCGCCCAGGGCTTGCTCACCGACCGCTACTTGAAGGGCATACCGAAAGACTCCCGCGCCGCGAAGCCGCACGGCTTCCTGAAGCGCGAGCAGGTGACGGAGGAAAAAATCGCAAAAGTGATGATGCTCAAGGAAATTGCCACCGCACGCAGACAAACGACGGCACAGCTTGCGCTTGCCTGGGTGCTAAGGCACAAGGAGGTTACCTCCGTCGTCATCGGCGCCAGCAGCACAACGCAAATCGATGATGCTGTTGGGACTCTTACCAACCTCTCGCTCTCCCGCGAGGAGCTGCAGAAGATCGATAGCATACTCGCCGGATAAACTCCTTATTATTCACTTGAGAAGGCGACGATTCGAATCGTTGCCTTCGTTTAAATAAATACTTGACAAAGTCAAGTATTTATATTATTCTTGGTTATGCCCGCACAATCACACGACATCAATGCCATACGGAAGTTCAACAGGTTCTACACGAACGTCATCGGGCTTGTCAACGACCACATCCTGCACAGCCCCTACTCCCTCGCCGAGGTGCGCGTGCTGTACGAGGTCAAGCACACGCGCAACTGCACTGCGAGGCAAATCATGCGCGCGGTAACAATCGATGAGGGCTACCTGAGCCGCATCCTCAACCGTTTCGTGCAGCGCGGGTTTGTGAAGCGCACGAAGTCGAGGCGAGACAGGCGGGAATACTTCCTCACGCTCACCAAGTCCGGCGAAGCGAAGTTCGCGCGCCTGAACGACGCCAGCAGCAAGTCTGTCCAAGCCATGGTCAAGCATCTTTCTCCACTTGAACTGCGGCAACTTCTCACAAAGATGGACGGGATTCAGCACATACTTTCGAAGGAACGATCATGACATCTGGAACGCATGGCGCTACACTGAACGAAATCACTATCCGCACCGAGCTAAAGCCGGGCGACATCGGCACGCTCATCTACTGGCACGGCGCACTATATGCAGACGAGTACCACTACGGTGTGGACTTCGAACACTACGTCGCGAAGGGGCTGGTTGAGTTTCTCGACCAGTACGACTCGCGCACCAACCGCGTGTGGGTCTGCGAGCACAATGAGAAAATGGTGGGATTTCTCCTGCTCATGCACCGCGGCGAAGCCGCGCAGCTGCGCTATTTCTACATCTTGCGCGAATATCGCGGCATCGGGCTCGGCAAACATTTGATGGACCTGTTCATGGAATTTCTCAACCAGTGCGGTTATCAATCCTGCTACCTGTGGACAACGCACGAGCTCTACGCAGCCGTTGCACTCTACAAACGCCATGGCTTTGTCCTGACGCAGGAGAAACCCTCAACCGACTTCGGCAAGGCGCTTACAGAGCAGAAGTATGAATTGCGGCTCGCGTAAAGCTTAAATTTGGCCAGGCGAGGATATATATCCTCGCCTGAACCGTACTTGCTTCAACGTTGAATTACTTGTAGATTCCCTCCCACATTTCCATCAACACAATTCCTTCGAAAGTCCCAACACATGTTCAGTCGTGGGAATTTTTCTCTACAGTTTATCGACGCGCGCCAAGGACCAAATCGGCATCTACAGTCTCTGGAGCCTTGTGGGTTTTCTTCTTACCGTGTATTTTATGAATGTCTTCGGTCCCCCGCCGCCGAACGAAGAAACAATTGCCATCGCGGGCAATGCCACATGGCTCGTAGTGCTGTGGGGATATTGGATTGATAAGCATCGGAAGAACGTCGATCCGCAACCCATGGATGATGAAGGATAACATCATCAATCGAGGAGGAGTTATGAAACGGATTTTAGCAGTGTTGGCGTTAACCGCAGTAGCGGTGACATTCGCATACGCACAAGCATGCTCATGCTGTGTGCCCGCATCAACAAGCGCGACGGAAGAGTTCGGCATGCTTGCGTTAAACACAGAATTCGTCAGCTCGCATCCAAACCCGTTTCCGTTTGACTTTGCGCCGGAGAAGGGCAAGTGGGTGACGTTCAAAACGGCCGACGGAACAGACGGGCAAGCGTTTGAAGTGAAAGCCGATAAGCCAACGAACAATGTGATTCTCTTGATCCACGAGTGGTGGGGCTTGAACGATTACATCCAACAGGAAGCCGAGAAGCTGCAGAAGGCGTTAGGCGACGTTACTGTTCTCGCTTTGGATTTGTATGACAAAAAAATCGCCACGACACAGGAGGAAGCTCCCAAGTTGATGAATGCCGTAAAGCAAGAGCGTGCCGTTGCCATCATTAACGGCGCGATCCAATACGCGGGCAAGGAAGCGCGCATTGGGACGATCGGCTGGTGCTTTGGCGGCGGGTGGTCGCTCCAAGCTTCCCTGCTCGCGGGCAAACAAGCTGGGGCGTGTGTGATGTATTACGGCATGCCGGAGAAAGACGTCGAACGGCTCAAAACTCTTAATGCGCCGGTGCTCGGCATTTTCGCAAAACGCGACGGCTGGCTCACCCCTGCACTCGTCGGAGAATTTGAGAAGACGATGAAGGACATCAGCAAGCCACTCACCATGAAATGGTACGACGCGGTGCATGCGTTCGCCAACCCCAGCAATCCTGAGCACGATAAGGCATCGACGGAAGATGCGTACAAGCTGATGGTGGACTTCTTTAAACAGCACCTTGTTAAATAATATCGAAACAGCACGGATTCTTGAGAGAATGACTAATTTTTCGCAGTTGGGTCAGGTGGCGCTGAGGAAGTAGTCAACGATGTGTCAAACAGAGTTCCTCGTTACCGCCCCAAAATAAATGGCAACGCTGACAACAAAAAAAATAGTAGAATACACTGCAGCCCTCTGGGCGTTGTTGTTCGGTTTGTTTCACGTCGTGTGGGCTGCTGGGTGGTACATTGGCTTGGATCCAGTTGAGTCTGAAATAGCTTTTTCCAATCCTTGGATGTTAGCGTATGACCTGTTCATCGCAATAGCCTGTTTTATCGCGGTACCGGTTGCGATCTTGTTTGTTGAACCTTTGGGAAAACGGATTCCTCGAAAGCTTATCAACTTGCTTGCGTGGAGTGGGACTTCGCTGTTGCTACTACGAGCAGGAGCAAGTGTCCTTCAAACTACTTACCTCATTATAACGGCAGAGTACAGTTTTACGCTGAGAACAATGGCATGGGAAGCATGGTTCTATCTTGGGGCGGTTCTATGGGGAGTAAGCGTCTGGCGGTTTCGCACAGCAAAAAAGCTTTCATAGTTGCTAAAATTTTATCGTTCGACATTCAAAGAGAAATCCATGCACATCCTTGTTACCGGCGCAACGGGTTTGGTCGGCGCGGAAGTCATTCGCCTGGCTATCGTCGATGATGACATCCGACAAGTCACCGCACTGGTACGACGGCCTCTGGCCATCCAGCATCCTAAGCTAACGACACATGAACACCCGAACTTTCTCGACTACTCTTCCCTGTCGCCACAGCTAAAGACAGTCGATGTGTGTCTATGGTGTCTCGGCGTGTCGCAATCGCAGGTCAACGAACAAGAATATTATACAATCACGCACGATTACGCCGTTGCCGCGACAAATGCGCTCCTGGAAGCTAACCCAAATGTGACATTTTTGTTTCTTAGCGGCGGAGGGGCGGACTCCAGCGAGCAGAGCCGGACTCTCTTTGCCCGCATCAAAGGCAAAACGGAAAATAGCTTAAAACGACTGCCATTGAAACGGCTGATTATCGCACGTCCCGCAGGGATTAAACCAATCAACAAAAACCCCAACGCACCGCTCGCGTATAAGATCATGAACCCATTCTATCCGTTGATGGAGCTTATCGCCCCGAATCAGGTTATCTCTTCAGTCGATTTAGCAAAAGCACTGTTGCATCTTGTGAAACAAGGCTCGGAGAAGACGATACTGGAGAATGTTGACCTGAAACGGATTGCAGCAACGCTCTAATCGTTAAAAACGCAAAGGTAGAGTCCGGTTTGTAACCGGACATGTCCGATTGCAAATCGGACGCTACGCATAAAAACCTTGACATTTTTTTCGAATTTTCATATCTTAATACCTGAACAATTGCTCAGGTGTTAACCTATCATGTCGAACAACTGGCATCATAACCATCAAGAGGCTATACGCTCTGCGCGGAAAGCCCTTGGGAATAACGAGCGGGTGGTTTCGCTCTCCGAGACGTTTAAAGTCCTGAGCGACCCCACGCGGTTGAAAATCGTTCTGGCGTTAGCGAAGGAAGAGCTCTGCGTGTTCGACATTGCCAAACTGCTCGAAGTGACAGAATCAGCCATCTCGCACCAGCTCCGGTTGCTCAAGACACTCCGGCTCGTAAAGTACCGGAAGGACGGCAAGATGGTGTTCTACTCGCTGGACGATGAGCACATTGAAGATTTGATTCGCATCGCTTCGCGGCATGTTGCGGAATAATCATGAATGCGGCACAAGATATACGGAAAACCAAATTTCATGTAGCAGGCTTATGCTGCGGTACAGAGGAACAGCTCATTCGCCGAAAGCTCCAGACACAGCCCGGCATACACGAGCTGCAATTTGATATACTGACGCACACGCTAAAAGTCGGACACACGTGTGCAGAAAAAGAAATTACCAAATCGCTCGGCGACATCGGCTTCGCAGCAACAGAAATCCGTAAGCCTATCGAACAGAAAACTCCGCCTCGTCAGCTTTTTACGACAGCCCTTTCGGGGTCGTTCCTGCTGTCGGGCGGACTGTTCGGATGGCTGAACTTTCCAGAGTATGTTTCCACCTCCCTCTTTCTTCTCTCAATTCTTGCAGGCGGCTGGCAATTTGCCATCAAGGGTTACAAAGCCGTACGCCATCTTTCGCTCGACATGAATTTCCTGATGTCCATCGCCGCCATAGGCGCGGTTGCCATCGGTGAGTATGCCGAGGGCGCCGCCGTAGTGTTCCTTTTTGCGCTTTCGTTATTATTGGAGTCACTGAGCATCGACCGCGGGCGAACCGCAATCCAATCGCTGATGAAGCTCGCTCCTTCTGTGGCAAATGTTCGGAAGGGTGTTGCTGAAGTAACGATGGACGTGGAAGACATCAGGCTGAACGAAACGATTATCATTCGTCCGGGCGAGCGTATTCCGCTTGATGCGGTAGTTACTTCCGGCTCTTCGAGTGTTGACCAATCCACGATCACCGGCGAGCCTTTGCCCGCCGCCAAAAATGTTGGGGACGCGATATTTGCCGGTACGTTCAACCAGCGCGGCGCACTGGAAGCGCGCGTCACGAAGCTTGCCAACGACACAACGCTGGCTAGAATTATCCAGCTAGTGGAAGAAGCACAGAGTAAAAAAGCTCAGATTCAAACATTTACGGAAACGTTCGCGAGGTATTATACTCCAGTCGTGTTCGCTCTTGCGGTTGGAATTGCGATCTTGCCCCCGCTGGTTCTCGGTCAAGCGTTTGGCGATTGGTTTTATCGCGCGCTCGTCTTATTGGTCATCGCCTGCCCCTGCGCGCTGGTGATCTCTACTCCTGTTGCCGTCATGAGCTCGCTTACGGCTGCGGCAAGGAGAGGCGTGCTCATCAAAGGCGGCCGCTTCCTAGAAGCGCTCGCTAACATCAATGCCATAGCGTTCGATAAGACAGGCACGCTTACCGAGGGCAAGCCAACTCTGACAGACATCGTCTGCCTGAATTCACTTTCCGAGCAGGATGTCCTTCGCATCGTTACTGCTGTAGAGGTGAAATCCGAACACCCACTGGCGGACGCGTTTTTGCGCAAGTCGGCAGAGTTACAACTTCCGCTTGATTCATTGAAGATTGAACAATTCGAAGCGATTCCAGGCAAAGGAGTGCAGGCAACGATAAGCGGAAAGACATACGTCGTCGGCAGTCATCAGTTGATTGAAGAATTAGGCGTGTGTTCACCCACCGTCGAGGAGAAAATACACAAGCTTGAGGAGGAAGGCAAATCCACCATCCTGCTGACAGACCGGACGCAGGTGTTGGGTGTTCTTGCGGTTTCAGATAACCCGCGATTGGGAAGCAGACAGCTTGCCGATTCGCTCAGAAGCTTAGGTATTCAACACATATCCATGCTGACGGGCGACAGCAAAATAGCGGCGCGGACGATTTCCGAAAAACTTTCGCTCGATGAACACGGCGCAGAGTTGCTGCCGGAAAACAAGCTTGCGGCGATTGAGAATCTTAAATCCAGGCACGGAGCCGTTGCCATGGTAGGCGACGGCGTGAACGACGCTCCCGCTCTTGCTGCAGCCGATATCGGCATTGCCATGGGCGCCGCAGGATCCGATACAGCACTCGAAACAGCGGACGTTGTGCTAATGTCCGATGACCTTGCGAAGATTCCGGAAGCAATAAAGCTCGGCAAGCGGACGCTCGGTATTATTAAACAGAACGTCATCATCGCTCTGGCAACAAAAGCCGTATTTCTCGGTCTGGGCGTGCTCGGTATGACGAGTCTCTGGCTTGCCCTTCTCGCCGACGACGGGGCGACGCTTGTTGTCATTTTGAACGCTTTTCGGTTGTTGAAAAAGCAATAAGCCCTACATTTCCCGTTGACTTTTTTACCGTTTTTGTGTAAATTATTAACCGTTTGGTTATCACAAGGGGCACTGGTTGCCCCTCATTTATCTATATTTACCTGGGTCAGAGAGGTTTTACATGTACGCGATCGTAGAAATTGCCGGGCAACAGTATAAAGTGACATCGAAAGAAAAGATTTTTGTCCCTTTGCTCCCGGCGGAAGTCGGCAGCAAAGTGAAATTCGATAAGGTGTTGCTAGTCGGCGACGAAAAGAAGACGACCATCGGCCAACCCTACGTAAAGGGCGCATCGGTCGAGGGCAAAGTCCTTCAGCACAAGAAGGACGACAAGGTTATCGTCTTCAAAAAGAAGAAGCGTAAAGGCTACCGTGTGCGCAAGGGGCACCGGCAGCAATTCACCCAGGTAGAGATTACGGCAGTAGCTTAACTGTTTGTTTATTGATCTTGGAGAATTGTCATGGCTCATAAGAAAGCTGGTGGAAGTACTAGGAACGGGCGTGATAGTAACGCTCAACGCCTCGGCGTGAAACGCTTTGGCGGACAAGTCGTCAGCGCGGGCAGCATCCTCGTCCGGCAGCGGGGCACAAAGTTTCATCCCGGCGATAACGTTGCGCGCGCTAAAGATGACACGCTCTTCGCCCTCATCGACGGCGTCGTGAAGTTTGAGCGCCTCGGCAAAACGCGGCAGCGCGTCAGCGTATTGACAGCATCGTAAAGTTTTTCAACATGTCCGCCTTCGTCATCGAGGGCGGACTTTGTGTTTATAATCCCCAACATCGCTTCTGTAACCGTCTAAACTCCCGGAGTTCCCCATGAAAATCACCGTCATCGGCGCAGGAAATGTCGGCGCAACCGCCGCACAGCGCATTGCTGAAAAAGAGTTAGCCAACGAAGTCGTGCTCGTCGATGTTGTCGAAGGATTGCCCCAGGGTAAAGGGCTTGATATGTACGAGTCCGCGCCTATCGAAGGATTCGATTCGAAAGTCATCGGGACGAACTCCTATGATGCCTCGGCAAACTCGGACGTCATCGTCATCACGGCGGGCATCGCTCGAAAGCCGGGCATGAGCCGCGACGATCTGCAAGCCACGAATGCCAACATTGTGAAATCTTGTACCGAGCAAGCTGTGGCAAAATCACCGCAAGCGATTATCATTGTCGTTTCCAATCCACTCGACGTTATGACGTATGTTGCAATGAAAGTCAGCGGCTTCGAGCGACACCGCGTCATCGGGATGGCGGGTGTACTGGATTCGGCGCGCTTCCGCTCGTTTATCGCCATGGAGATGAACGTCTCCGTGCAGGATGTGTCGGCGTTCGTTCTTGGCGGTCACGGCGATTCGATGGTTCCTCTGCCTCGCTACTCAACTGTTGCGGGCATTCCGCTCCCCGACCTCATGGACAAAGCCACGATAGATCGTCTGGTAAAACGCACACGCGACGGCGGAATTGAAATCGTCAACTTCCTCAAAACCGGCAGCGCCTACTATGCGCCTTCTTCCTCAGCCGTAGAAATGGTTGAATCCATTGTGAGAGATAAAAAGCACATTCTTCCGTGCTCAGTTTGGCTGCAGGGCGAATACGGCTTGAAAAATGTCTTCGCCGGCGTACCGGTGAAGCTCGGGAAAAACGGGCTGGAAGAGATTATTCAGATCAAGCTGTTTCCGGAAGAGCAAGAAGCGCTCAATAAATCCGGGGCTGATGTCCAAGCAAACATAGCAAAATTAAGCTTGTAAGGGCTGTTGTGTGTAATAATGTACGCTTGCATAAAACGCTATTGACTCTCGATTTCTCTTTTCCTAACATTGTCCGTACAAAAATACGGCAAGTAACAATTTCTCATCTTTTTCAGGGGGTACTATGAAGAAAGTCAAAGTGCTGTTTCTGGTGGCACTGGCAGTTTTCATGGGCACGCTTTCGTTTACCGCATCGGGATGCAAAGATAATCCCGTAAGTTCAGAAATTATAGAAGACTTGTTCCCGCTGGTTGTCGGGCACAAATTAGTATTTAGCGGACACCTACGCAACGCAAATGACGAGGAGATTGCAGGGACGAGCGGATTTTACGAAGCACGTATGACTGTTGCTGCCACAGATGCACCCACTCCCTTTGGAACGGCGCATGTGCTCTTAGACTCACAACTCGTTTCCCCTGGCGTATGGGCGACACAAAGCTTTTACATTCAGCGAGCAGCGCCGGAGGGGTCCGGAGATTTTGGTTTCCTTACCAATATTGGTCGCATCTATAGACTGTTCAATATTCAAAGGACTGATTCGCTTCAATGGGTTCTGCTCGTCAATCAAAAGACCGGTTTAAATGGATCATGGGATGCATTTGTAGGCAGCTGGGATGGAGAATTTCAAGGAGCTGCTGCAACCATTGGATTAGTAGTGAAATGTGATCAAATAACACGAGAAACTGTTACAACACCTGGTGGAACTTTTGAAGGGGCATATAGAATTATAGCCAGAAGGACCGTAACAGTAAACACTACACCAGTATCCAGCGGCACAACAGCAGAAATATGGCTTGTTCCCAACATCGGTATCGTGAAGTTTATTTTCCATGCTGACGGCGAGTCCGGTGGTTTTTACAGAGAATACGAAGACAGGAATTTCTAAGTCCAGACACTCTTGCCTTTATCTTGCATGGCGAACACAAGTATCATCAACCCCGATCCGGTTGCGGTCGGGGTTTTTGTTTGTAATTTTTAAGGGAGGCACTACGGTGAAATCTTTCCTACGCATCTTTCTAAACCTTACCTTGCTTTTTGCTGCCCTGAGCGCTTCAGTATATGGACAAAGCACAACGGGAACAATCACAGGAACGATTCGAGATGGCGAGACAAAGGAAACCATCCCCAACGTGAACGTGCGACTGAAAGATACGTCAATAGGCAGCGCTGCGGATATCAATGGCAAGTACGCCATTGAGAACGTCCCACCGGGACAATACACGATACTTGTCACATCGGTCGGGTATGCATCCGTTGAATTACCTGTCGATGTGCAAGCCGGAGAAGTGTTGCATCAAGATTTCACGTTGGCGTCTTCGAGCATACAGGTTAGCGAGATCATGGTATATGGCGCTTCGTTGCGCAGGGAGCGCATCACGGACGCGCCCGCTGCTGTTTCTGTGATCGATGCGAAGGATATCACCCGCGGCGCGGGTCACGGCCAATTGCCGAAGCTCCTCGAATCCGAGCCGGGCGTTGATATGACGCAAAGCGGGTTGTACGATTTTAATGTGAACACGCGCGGCTTTAATAGCTCACTCAATCGACGGCTACTCATTTTGCTTGATGGACGCGACCTCGGCACAGCTTTTCTCTCCGCAACAGAATGGAATGCGATGACGATTCCGTTGGAAGAATTGGGACGGATTGAGCTTGTGCGGGGTCCGGGTTCAGCCCTCTACGGTGCCAACGCCTACAATGGCGTCTTGAATATCTCATCCCTCCCTCCGAAAGCAAACCTCGGCACACGTGTGATTATCGGTGGTGGAGAACTTAACGCGTACCGTGCGGATGTCCGTCATGCGGGAACTATTGGCGCTTGGGGTTATCGTGTGAATGCCGGCCTGCTATCCGGCAAGACATTTAGCACGCCACGAACCAATCTCAATTTCGAGTACCCCGGCTTAAATCCGTTACTCAATAATGAAGTAGCCGAGCTCAATTCCAACCCAGTAAACAATATGTACGGACAGGTACGCCTCGATTATGAATACCTGCATGGCGGCGCCTCGACAATCGAGGGAGGATTTACACAGGTCGAAAATGAAGTAATTGTCACCGGCATCGGTAGAGTCCAGGTGCAACGCGCTCACAGGCCATGGGCTCGCGTGAGCTATACTGGGCACGGCTTAAGTGCCATGGTATGGACGAATGGGCGATTCAATAGCAAGCCTGAAAAATCGCTCGCCACAGGATTGGATTTGATCCAGGATGCTCTTATCTCCCACGGGGAAATCCAGTATAATTTTACGCCGGCAGACAACTTGACTGTTACTGCTGGAGCATCCCATCGTGTCATAGACATCGACACAGAGGGGACATTGATGACACTCCCGCGTACGGATAACTTGACGGGTATATTTAGTCAGGCTGAATACAAATTCGATGAGAATTTCAAAGGAGTTATAGCCGCGCGATGGGACCGTTCAAGTCTCACAGAAAGCTTTCTTTCACCGAAAGCAGCCCTTGTTTGGATGCCAGTAACCGGCCATACATTCCGCGCAACGTTCAATAAAGCGTTTCAATCCCCAAATTATTCGGAATTGTACCTGTACGTAAAGCATCCGACGCGACCGCTTGCGTATTTTGGCAACCCAGGACTAAAAGTAGAAAAGATCACCGGTTACGAGCTTGGATATAAAGGCATCATCGACAACAACCTATTCCTTACTGTCGATGCATATTTCAATCAGATGAGTGATTTCATCTCCGACCTTGGACCGGGTTTGAATCCCGCTTATCCCGACCCTATCATATTGCCAGGGGATACCGCCCTCAGAAATATCTGGTCTTATACAAATTCAGGTAAAGTAAATGAAGGCGGGTTTGAGGTTGCAGCAAACTATTATCTTTCAGATACATGGCATGTAAGTGTTAGTTACTCACAGTTCGTCTTCGAAGTCGTCGAAAAGCACCAGAACGATGCCCTCCTTCCCAACTCGCCCGACTACAAAGTCAGCGGTGGCGTTACTTATACTCATCCCGACGGGCATGACGCGAGCATTACGGTGAAGTATGTGCCGAGTTTCCAATGGGCAGCGGGGATTTTCCGAGGGCCGATTAATACTTATACATTGGTTAATTTGAGCGGAACGTTATCGCTTACGCAAATGCTGTCGCTGAATGTAAATGTATCGAACGTACTAAACACCGAGCATTACCAGATTTTTGGCGGGTCGCTGCTAAAACGAAGGGCAATGGCAACTTTGACGGCAGCGTTTTAAACGCGGACAGAAGGCTTATTATTAAAAAGCACCGCAGCAATGCGGTGCTTTTTATCTCAGCCGTTTCAGGTTAATGACCAGCTCAACCTTTGAGCCTTCTTTTCCGAAGCTATAGTTCACTTCATCCATCAGCTCTTTCATCAGAAACACACCGCGGCCGCTGGTCTTGAATAAGTTACTATCATCAATTGGGCTGGGGACATTCTCGGGATTAAACCCCGTTCCCTGGTCTTGTATCGTCACGGTGAGGCTCTCGTGTTTCTTGAAGAGGATCGTCAGGAATACTTTTTTTCGTGGGTCAGATTTATTACCGTGCATGATGGCGTTGTTGACCGCTTCAGTAGAAGCAACCAACAAGCGGTAAAACGTTCCGTCGTCGAGTTTGGCAGCAGCATTCACTTGATCGAGGAATTGCTCCACATGGGCAATTTCCTTCGGAGTGCTGACAAGCTCAATTTCAAACTTCTTGGGCTCAAATTTCTTGGGCTCAATCTTCTTTGGCTCAACCTTCTTTGCAGCAGTTTTCGTCTTCTTGCCGGACTTTTTCGCCAATGGCACCCCCGTTACAGTGCGAAACCGATTTTCATGAACACATTAGGAATTGTGCGAATCGTTTTCCCCTCCTCCTGTTGTGTTTCTCGCCAGCCCTGAAGCATCAGTTGATGTAATCCGTCAGCATACCATAGCAACGACACAGTGGGGCCGAATGTCTCTAACCGCCGTTCAAACGCCCGCACACCTGCCTCATACTTATACCGATCCTGAGCAAAGTATCGATACCCCACAGCCGCCTGTAGCCTCTCACCGAACCGCAGAGTGAGCTGCGGCCAGTACGACCGTTCGAGAAAATAATTCTGCGGGCGTTCTTTGAATTCCGACCACCGCAAAATTCCCCGCTCATACACGCGCACGGAACCGAGGAACTCGACACCGAGGCGCGGCGTCAATTGCAGCGCTGTTGAATCCGACCAGGACGCCTGGCGGAACGAGAAACTTCGCACGAGCGCTACCTGGTCCTCGAAATCGTACACCGTATAATTCGCAAGGACTTCGGCATAATTAACGGAACGAAACCACGACGCAGGCGTATACTCCACTCTCGGCGAGAAGCGAATAACCCGGTTCCAGTTGTTATTGGCGCTCTGCAACCGGTGCAGGTACACAAGATGATTCAACGCCGCATCCGCTGATAGCGTGACGTGCACATGCCTGCTCAACGCGTGCCGCGTTTCTATCCCGAACGCGAGCAAGAGCTCGTCACGGTCGTCTATATTGAGCGTATCGGGCGTGTCGTACCGTAAGATACTTGCTGATCCGACAAAATTCAATGTATCTTTTTCAGAAAGATACAGGGCGTTACGCGACCGGACAACCGTTTGACGTGAAATGTTTCCAAGCCGTTTCGCAGCCCGTTCCTGGTCTTGAATTAAAGCAAGCGACGCACCGGCTTCCTCAACAACCTCATGTGTTTCCTCGCGCTCACGAAAAGCTATCTGAAACATCCCTCCAACATCCTGGTGGAGCCTAAAATGCATCTCCAACGAGCCGAAGAGCTGAAACTCATTCACCCGCGTATCCAATACCGCTCCTGAATTAAGCGAAAAGTCTTTGTACCGGAAACCGCGGTCAATGGCGCGATTGAAAACACCCCCGGATAACAAGAACTGCAACCGCTCGCTGCTGCGGTACTGAATACTATCGGCAATCTCAAGCGTTTGTGCAGACCTGCGGAAAATGTTGTTACGCACATTGTATCGCTGCTGAATCCCTGTTTCCGCTGCTGTGTAAAACTCACGACGCTGGTTGTTGAATTTCACAGCGAGGATATTTAACGCGTCCGGACCAAACTGCCTGCCAATATTGACGGTAAGGCTATCATCCCGCAGCTGCCGCGGATTGAGAAATGATTGCGATAAGCGTCCGTGGATATCCGCTTGAAAGCTTTCCAACTGAACGTTCGTTGCTTTCGCCCTCAGAAGGTACGCAAAGCCTGCATCTCGTTCGTTGCCCTGGGCATTATACTCATACCCACCCAGCGCACCGGTTGAAATGCCGTCCCCCCACTGATATTCCAGTCCGGCCAATCCTTGATGCTGCGCTAATTTGCCGAGATCAAGCAAGCGATTATCAGCCAGGGCGTTGGAATACAAATGCGCTTGCATTTTCCACCGGTCGCCAACATCTCCCTCAGCAAAGACACGCGCCAGGTACTCGTCTTGAATCGACTGCTGTTCTGCGCGAATCAGTCTCGAACGCACACCCTGCTGCGTATTGAACCGCAAGCCGCCGAGCGTCCCGGCATAGGTTAGACCGCCATTCCACAGAAACGTATTGAGCACGCGCTCGAAACCTAAAGTTGTATATCGCAATGAATCTTGCGTTTCCACACGCGGCGGTCGGATTGCCTCTTGTGCAACAGCAGTCGATGCGCACACAAGGAGAGCGGAGAGAGCGCCGTATGGCCAGACGCTTTTCATTTCCACAATCGCTCATGGAACAATTTGAGAAATTTTTCCCTGTTGATGCTCAACGCGACGTTGACTTTTCGGACTTTCGTCGCCCTGGGTTTACGGAAATCGGCGACGGTCATTCCACGTGTGAGCTCGCCGGATGTCTCCACCGCGACTGAAACCGGTCTCGTGCTGACGATGGCAGGATCAATAGCAACTACTACTGCAATCGGGTCGTGTGCATATCCGCCGTTGAACCCTTCCGTCCTTTTATGATAAGCCATGTAGAGCTTCGTGAACCGGAGTACTGCGTTAGCAACCGGGCTGGCTCTTCTCGACGCGCGATATTCAAATTCCTTGCGCATCAGAGCAATGCGCTCGGTAAGGTCGAGCGGAACAACGGTAATGGGCAAGCCTGAATTTAACACAATATGAGCCGCCTCTGGGTCAACATAATAGTTAAACTCGGCAACCGGACCCGTGTTGCCGGGCACACGAAATGCTCCACCCATTGTAACAATCGATCCAATCCCCCGGAGCGCGGCGGGGTTTTTGAGAAAGGCACGGGCGATATTTGTGAGCGGGCCCAACGCAACGATGGAGCCTTTTTTACCATGTACTTTACAGAACGAAATAATTTCCTCTATTCCATTCAGGGAAACCCGCCTTCGTGATACTGGGAATTTTTTGTGTAGCGTGATATTCCCTAATCCATCCTTGCCGTGCACCTCTGGCGCAGAAAAGAGTTTCCTCTTTAGCGGACGTGGTGCACCCTCGGCAACCGTAATGTTCTCCCCTGCGTGAAGGAGTTCGAGGAGCATCAGGACATTTCGTGTGCACTTGCGGACTTCAACATTCCCCGCTACGGTTGTAATTGTTCGAACAGCCAGCTCCGGCGAACGCAAGGCGACAATCAACGCCAGTGCATCATCAACTCCAGTGTCGGTATCAATTAGGATCGGCTTAGGCATTATGCACAATCAACCCTTAAACAATATTGGTTCTACGGTGGTGTTGAAAATATCCTCTGCGCGATACAGAGGAGTAAACCCTAAAGCGTTTCGTGCTTTTTCCGTGCTGATGAATGATTGCGCTCCACGAAAGCTATCAGCGATCTTCCGGGTTTCGGGGTAATACTCTTGCGCCAACACTCGACTTTCCTTTCCTGTCCAATTCTCGTCAGCCGAGATAAAGAATGAATCATGGCCAGACAATTGATGTGTCTGCTGAATCGCGAGCCGAACCGCCTGCACGACATCAGATACATGAACAAACGCCCACAGATTTTTGTGCCACTTTGTATAGTCTTCAACAAGCTGCCGATAGAAGGCCTTTTCCTCGGGCACCCATATCCACGGAGCGCGCAGGCAAATCGTTTGCATGCCAGTTTTTCGAGTTACACCTTCACACAGGAGTTCCCCGGCGACTTTACTTAATCCGTATGCATCCTGCGGCCGAAGTGGGTGCGTTTCATCAACCGGAAGAAATTCAGGCCAATGGCGCTGTGCATAAAAAGCGAAGCCGAGCGTTGATTCGCTGGACATAAATATAACTTGCTGCACCCCATTCCGAGCCGACGCTTCCAACACATTAAATGTGCCGAGAGTATTGACACGAAATACTTGTTCCGGAGGGTCGTTAAGAGGATGCGGAATTCCAGCTAAATGTACAACGACATCGAAACCTTTGATGAGTGGAACAAGCGCAGGAAGGTCCAATACATCGACCCTGTGCAACGGTATATCGGACCGATGCAACGCCTTAATATCCACAACCTCAACTAAATACACTTCGGCAAGCCCGTTAACGACGTATCTCCCAACCAATCCGCTGCCGCCAGTGACGAGCACCCTCATTTATAATTCAGCCTCCTCTCCACGCTGGGGAATAACGACATTCCGAAGCTCAGCTTCATTCAATTTTTGTTGAAGAATCTGTGCGCGATCCAGTTCACCGTGAACGAGGAACACATTCTTCAACCGCTTCTTATCCATAGTACCGATGTATGCCAAAAGCTCATCTTGTCCCGCGTGTGCGGAGTAGGCATTGAGCACCTGAACATCGGCTCGTAACTTGTACACATCCCCGAAAATCTTGACTTCCGGGGCTTTCTCAACCAACCGCCGTCCCAACGTATGCTCGGCTTGAAAGCCGACAATCAACACCGTATTCTTGCTATCCTCAACATTATTGGCAAGATGGTGCAGTATCCTTCCCGCTTCACACATACCCGAGGCGGAAATAATCGCGCACGGTTCTTTTTTCTCATTGAGCGCCTTGGATTCTTCGACGGAGCTGATAAACTTCAAACGTTTAAATCCAAACGGGTCTTCGTTCTGACGGAGGTATGCAACCGTTTCCGCATCGAAACATTCCTCGTGATTGCGAAAGACTTCCGTCACGTTGACTGCCAACGGACTATCGACATAAATTGGGATAGCAGGAAGCCTGCCTTCATCGAATAACTCAAAAAATTGGTAAACAATTTCCTGTGTACGCCCGACGCTAAACGCTGGAATGATGATCTTGCCGCCCCTCTCTACGGTATTTTTAACAACCGCAAGAAATCTATCCTTCATTCCCTCACGAGACTCGTGGATACGATTGCCGTACGTACTTTCCGAAATCAACGCGTCAACGTCTCCCATTGGCTCCGGGTCTTTCAGAATTGCCAATTTCTTTCTGCCGAGGTCTCCGGTGAAACCGAGCTTCAATGTCCGGCTACCCTCTTTGATTTCGAGGAGCGGTGCCGCCGATCCTAAAATATGCCCGGCGTCATAAAATGTTACGCGAACACCTTCGCTAATCTCCGTTGTTGTTCTGTATCGTATTGGGGAAAATCGACCGAGAGCAGCATCGACGTCTTTCATCGTATAGAGCGGCTCAACGAGCGGCTCGTTATTTTTCTTGAGTTTCTTATTCATATACTCCACGTCGCGCTCATTAATATGAGCACTGTCGTAGAGCATGACGCCGCATAAGTCCTTGGTTGCTGGCGTGCAATAAATGGAACCCCGAAAACCGTGCCGCACCAAATTCGGCAAGTTGCCGGCGTGGTCTATGTGCGCATGCGAAAGGACAACCGCATCGATTGTGGATGGGTCGAAAGGAAAGCTGCGGTTTCGCTCAAACGCTTCAGCCCTTCTGCCCTGAAACAAACCGCAATCCAACAGTAAGCGCTTGCCGTTGACGGAAAGATAGTGCATCGAACCAGTAACAGTTCGCGCCGCCCCAAGGAATTGTAGTCTCAAGAAGGTTTATGAGCAGACGTTGGAATAACAGCTGTTTCTAAAAAGTAGAAAGAAGAGTGTAGAAAATCAAAACAATAAAACGGGCGACCGCGTAACAAGCGGGCCGCCCGTTTTTAGCAAATGTTGTTTTACTTAAGCAGAAGCATCTTCTTCGCGCTACGGAACGAGCCGGAGACGAGGCGATAGTAGTACACGCCAGTCGCTGACGGGCTGCCGTCTTCGTCCGTGCTGTTCCAGATAACACGGTGCCTGCCTGCTTCGTACTCGCCAAAGACAAGCGTCTTCACCTTCGCGCCAAGCTGGTTGAATATTTCGATCGTCACCGGGGTAAAGCCAGTCGGCGAATCCGGCACCTCAAACTCAATCGTGGTATTCGGGTTGAACGGATTCGGGAAGTTCTGCTCGAGCTTGAAGCTGAGTGGAACTGTCGTCACTGTGCCTATCTGGATCGATCCGCCCACCGCCTGGTGCACCACCTCGCCTGTGCTAATGAGGAGCTCCATCTCTTCGACGTCGTCGAGATTCTTCAGTTGCGAAGGCATTCTAAAGATGGCACCGGCGCCCGGTTCGATTGGCGTGTTATCGTTATTCGATGCAACCAGACGCACCTCGTTTCCGCTCACGTGGATCGGAATTGCCATCGCCGACGCGCGGCTGAATGTAATTGCCGCATTGCCCAGATCCGCAGGCGGCTGCGTCCTGAACTTCAGCACGATCTGAATACCTTTCACCGGCACGTTATTCAACAACGAGAACCGCAGGCCGAAATCAGTCGGCTCGAATTCACCCTCGACTGTCGCTGTGATGCCCTGAACCTTCAGTGAAAGCGGACCACCCGTCGCCGATACGCGAACGCTCGGACCCTCGAACAATGGGGCAACACCCAACAGATGTTGTTTAATCATCTCAACGTCTAGGATGTCCACAGTCGAATCTCTATTGACGTCAGCCTGTACTGAGTCGGTGCCCGTCAACATGGTCTTCCCGATCACATGGTCGATGACTTGCGTCAGATCGGCGATGTTAATATTGGCGTCGTTGTTCGGGTCGCCGACAATGATTTCGGTGCGCGCCACAAAGACAACCGAATCCACGCCCTGCACAAAGGCAGTGACTTGGTATTCGCCAATCTCGTTTCCAAGCGTTAGCACAGTCGCCGCTTCACCAACTACGCTCGTGATAACAGTATCCTCACTCAACGACTGACCCGTAGCGCCATTCGGGGTGTCTGTAATTGCGAAGACAACCGCCGCATTCGGCACCGTATTCTGACCGACATCCAACACCCGCACAACGAAAGCGGTATCGAGTGTTGTCAGGATTGGCTTCTCCTGGTTGTTACCGCTTACCATCACGACCGAAGCTACGTTACCCGGCAAAGCAGTAGCAGAGAATGTCACCGGGCTTCCCGTTAACCCAGATGATGTTGCGGTCACATTGTACGGACCCACTTTATTGCCGAGTGTGAGCCGCGTAGAAGCGATACCGTTTGAATCAGTAATTGCATTCAACGCGCTGAGCTGCTGACCAGTCGCCCCAGTCGGAACAGACTGGACAGCGAATGCAACCGCTGTACCAGGCACAACGTTACCGCCGATATCTCTCACCACAACAGCAAGTGAATCGCTCAGTTGTGTGAGAATTATTGCAGATTGGTCGTTGCCAGAAGCTTCAGCAATTGAAGCCGCAGCGCCGTGCGTGGCTGTCGCACTGAACGTCAGCGGGCTGCCCGTTAATCCGGCTGAAGCCGCGGTGACAATATACTGGCCGACTTTATTGCCGAGCGTGAGCTGTGTAGAGGCGATACCGTTGGCATTAGTGACAGCATTTTGCGTGCTGAGTTGCTGACCTGTCGTGCCCGCCGGTACACTTTGCAGAGCAAACGTAACCGCCACACCCTGAACCGGGTTACCGGTGCTGTCTCTCACAACAACCGCGAGCGAATCGGTAAGCGGCGTGAGAATAACGTTTGACTGTCCGTTACCGATCAGCTCGGTAATTGACCGCGCTTCACCGCTCGTCGCCGACGCGCTGAACATGATCGGGCTATTCTGCAATCCATCGCGCGTGGCTGAGAAGACATACTCTCCTGCCTTATCACCAAGTATCGCCTGAACTGCAGCTCTACCCTGGCTATCCGTTACAACAAACGCAGCGCTTACAGTAGAGCCGGTTGCGCCAGTCGGGACGCTCTGGACACCAAAGTTGACCGTATCGCCTGCAATTGGGTTTCCACCTGCGCTTAACACGACGACAACCAGCGAATCAGGCAAAGGAGTGAGAACCGTGGTAGATTGGTCGTCACCCGAAACAACCTGAATGACAGCAGCAGCCGCACCGCTTGCAGTAGCAGTAAACGTTACGGGACTGTTTGCAAGGCCGGTTGACGTTGCCGTTACGGTGTATGTGTTATTCTCTGAGCCAAGTGTGAGGATCGTCGAGGCAATGCCATTCGAATCGGTCATGACAACCGCATCGCTCAGCGACTGACCAGTTGCGCCAGAGGGCACCTGACTAATCGCAAAGTTGACTGTATGGTTCGGTACATTATTACCACCTGCGTCGTGTATTGCAACGGTAACCGGCTGTGCCAGAGGCTGGTTCACAGTTCCACTTTGATTGTTGCCGGAAACAAGCAGCATCGTAGCGGCAACGCCGTTCGTCGCCGTTGCTGTAAAGGTAACTGGGCTGCCTGAAAGCGTATCGGGCGTCGGCGTGGCAGTTACCGCGTAATTTCCGACCTTATTACCGAGAGTCAGAATTGTCGATGCCTCACCGTTCACGTCTGTTACCACACTATCAACACTGAGTAGCTGACCCGTTGCGTTCAAGGGGGCGCCTGTAATGGCAAATTCCACAGGTACACCCGGAACCGGATCTCCGCCACTTGTCAGAACTCGGACTGTAAACGGAGCAAGCATGTTATCCACTGTATCCTGTTGAGCGTCACCCGATACTTTTACTATTGAGCTTGCTATCAACGAGGATCCAGTTGCCGTAGCTGAGAAGCTAACCGGACTGCCAGCAAGCCCTGTAGCTGTCGCCGTGACCGTATAAGTACCGTTGAGATTACCAAGTGTCAGCGCGGTTGATACCTGGCCATCGGCATCTGTTGTCGCGTTGACAACGCTCAGGTTAGTTCCTGTGGCTCCTGGCGGAAGCGACGACAAGGCAAACGTGACGTTCACGCCAGCAATCGGATTACCATACGCATCAGTCACCGTCACAACAAACGGCGCGAGTGTTGAGCCGGGGGATGCGCTTTGGCCGCCGCCTGAGGTTGAGTCTGCCTGGCTCGCAATCCACTCATACGCCGTTGAGCCCAACGGGTTTGTCACATCAGAAGCCGTCCACCTGCTTAATGCTTTGACGCCAGAGAGTGTTATTGTTTGCAATGTAGTATTAACCGTGCCGCCTTGTCTTCGCCACGTCGTTCCGCCATCGATCGAACGCCAGAGCTCCAGTGTATTTTCATCTAAGCCGTTAAGCTCGGAGCTCGCATACGCAAAGACGATATCCATATCAAGGTTTGAATTCACTTTCGGCGTTACATCGTAATATCTCAAAATCGACTGATTGCCGTTCCCGGTCGAAGCAACGCCCGAGACACGGTTCACCGTTGTTGACTCCGGAGCAGTGCCGGACCAACTCAGCGTTAAGCCCAAATTGCCATAATTTGAAGTCGTCGTTCCGCCTGAAAGGTCAATTGTTTTGCTGATGCTGCCTGAGAGATATCCATTCTCAATCAAATTGCCCATCAGATTAACCGTTGCTCCGGGTTCAACTTGTAGCGTTACTGCCGGCACGATGACGATATTCTGAAGAACAGTAAAGCTTCCTCCCGTAGTTGTTTTTGTTCCCGAACCCGTTAATTGTAAGTTTCTATATTGCGTAGCCGAAATAAGCTGGTTATCGCCAAAATACTCAAAGATGCCGTCGACAGGCGGCAAGTTGGATGCGTTCCCTTTGACACGAATCGTGCCTAAGTTATTGATCGTCCCGCCGTTATTATTAAGGTTTTGTCCAAACCCGGAGGACGTTAGCATCATCGCGGCAAACAATAGTACACCGCTGAGCCGGCGCAACGCGCCGCCCGTCCGCAACAATGACGCTATCTGTATTATTCGTATCAGAGCATCCATAATGTTTACCGTGTCGTGTTAAGTAAGACCAATTCCATACTTCTCACACCATGCCTTTGGAACGAGCGCACAGATGCGCCCGTACCGAAGCCACAGTGAACTTCCTTGTGCAGCTCCGCGCAATTGCTTGTACCATTCCGGAAGGAAGGCGAGAAGGAGTGAACTCGCCTTCCCTTCGGTGTATTTGCGATATCCGGCGATCTACGTACCGCTGGTTTGAGCGGACCAGTGTCCATAAATCTCCGTCAAGATGTTATTTGTCATAGCATCATATACTATACAGTAAGTGCATAATTCCCCGTTGCGACGACGCTGCAGAGGGAGAAAGGAGTACACAACTCCCCCTTGCGACGTGCAAAAGGTTTACGTCTCTTCGTACTATTTCTGACCGCGATGTACACACTCCACCCGTAGGCGGTCGACACCACCTGTAGCGGTTATGCGTGTGCGTACTCCCGCCACCCGGCCCACCAGCGCGTAAGGCGCTTCGGCGAGCAGGCTCGCGTGATCTCCGCATATAGTTCCTTAGCTTCTCAACATACTCATCCATTCCAGCCTCATATATGCTCGCGGTTGTGACTATTTTTTAAATGCTGTCATGTTTCTCTTAGCCACCTTAGAACGTTTAAGTACAGAGTACTTCCTTCGCGATGCTGAACATCACGACAAGACGGACTTCTCCCTTGCACTCGTGAGAGCGGTGGAGCGTGTTGTTGAAAGGGCGTACCTCTCCCTACCGCTCGCCGGCCTTGTTTCCAGGGCGGACTTATCCCTATGCAGTTTTTAACTACCTGCCGGAGCGCTACGCGCTCAGGCAAGCCTGCACGACTGCAAGCCGAGTTGTCGGGCAATCGCACGTAATTTCGCACGAGCCGATTACCTGAACCCTCGCCCGTGATTGCGCTACGCGGCAATGGAATGCCGACCAAGCGCGACCGCGGACGCGATCCGTCTATGTTATATTGCATATCAACGTCCTCACATGGTGTACCAATGCGTACTCACAGTGTGGTCTATCCTACATCATAGACCCACTACCCCAATGGGTGCTCATTCACGCACTACGCGTAAGAGCAGTGAGCACCCCATGCGCTATGTGAGGATGTTATATACCGACCGTGATCGTGCCGTTGTTCGTAATGGCGCCGCCATCCAAGTTAAAGTCACCATTGACGTTAAGACTTGACCCGGCATCCACGAGCGTCAAGCTGGTCGTGGAAGGCAAAGTCAAGCTGCCAGTCGTCGTCACAGTTGCGCCAGAGCCAACTTCCTTCGCCGCCGCGCCTGTTCCGCTCTTGCGCGAAAGGACCAAGTTGGCATAGGTACCGGCTGTGATCGTCTGGGTCACAGCGTCGCCACCGTTATACCCAACTGTACCAGTCGAGAACACAACGCCGTTCGTGGCACCGCCGAAGCGCATCGTACCGCCACCGGCTTGCGTAAGCGAAGGACCGGACAATGTAAAGGTATCCATATCCGTGGTCGCCGTACCATTGTCAAACGAACCGCCCGTTTCGATCGTTACGTTGCCAGTTGCATTCTTGATACCGGCACCGGACATGTTGAGGTCATAGTACGTGGCGCTTGCAACAGACTGGTCAACTGTACCGGTGTAGTTTACTGCTGTACCGGAGTTATTAAGCGTCAGGGTTCCGCCGCTGTTGATCAGGTCCTGCGCAAAGTTTGCTTGACCAGTTCCCGTCAACGACAACACGGCACTGCCACCGCTGTTCGTCACATCTCCTGAGAACGTAAGCGAACCGATGCTGGCAGTAATTGTGCCGGCATTCGTCAAAGCAGCTTGCGAGAAGGTAATCGTCCCGGCTGCGGTGGTCTTGCGGATCGTGCCCGCGTTTGATGTCACATCAGCAATCGTCGCACCGCCTGTTCCCGTCACATCCAGGATGTCAGATGCGGTGACGGAGATTTGGTCGAGACTGCTTGCGCTGGTACCGTTGATCGTCAGGTTCTCGTCAACTGCAAGTGCACCGCTTGCGGCAGTGTGGCTAACAACAGCCGCCGTCACCGCACCGCCCAAGTCTTTCGCACCTGCACCAGAGAGACCTAGCGTGCCGCCATACGTGGTGCCAAGCAACGTTTGTGCGGAGCCGCCCGTGTAATTGACTGTGCTAGACGCATTCGTGGCATCTAGAGTTCCGCTGCTGGTCAGCGACGTTGTGCCGGCAAAGTTCAGCGTAAACGCGTTAACAACCCAGCTTGAGCTGGCTCCGCTTACGTCAAATGCCGTGTTCACAGTCGTGGTGACGCGTTGATTCTTTGACGTTCCACCGCTGGCATTCAGCGTTGTAAAAATCAACGGCTGAGGGGTACCATCATCAGTGCCAATATCCTGCGCCCCCGTTCCATTGACACCCACGGTACCACTGAATGTATATGTTCCCGTAGCGCTGCCGTTATTAATGTTACCTTTCACGTTCCAGTTACCACCTAACGTACCACCAGAACCGTTCAGGTTTAAGTCTTGCCCCATTGCCATGCTGGCAACCAAGATGAGGCTGAAGAAGGCGACAAGCGCCCGGCGAATGAATTGTGTGCTGCTCATGACTGCACTCCTTTTTGTAATGGTTTGTGAATTGTGTGAATTATGTTTCTTTACTGCCGTTTCGGCTTTAGTGCCGTTGTTTCTTACTGCAGGTACTGTTTCCATGACAAATGCTCCTTTTTGTATTTTGTTATTTATGAATCGTTATTTGTAACCTTCTACAACTGAGACCATGCTTGTTAGAGAACCCGACTGCTCAAGTCGGAGACAAGGATGGCCGAAGCTCCGAGCTACGGCGGGCGAACTGGATTGTGTCTCATTGATACCTCCTTTCCTATTGTTGATTGTGTGTTGGTCATTTGTTAGTTACCTACGTTTACTGTGCCATCGTTCGTAAAGCCACCAACCAAGTTCACGTCACCGTTTACCTGCAAGACCACACCCATTCCGACGCTAGCCGAAGCTCCACTGCTCACCGTCAGATATCCTTGAACTGTAAACGAGTCGTTAATCGATTTGGCACCGGAGTTCGAGAACACAAGATTGCCGTATGTCGCGTTCGCTATCGTCTGAGCAGAAGAGCCATCGTATTCCGTTGTACCGCTCAACGCGAACGTAGTGAAGTTCGCCGGGAAGTTACTGCCCGTAACTCCGCCGCTCGAACCGCCTACAAGCAAGCTCGCCGTTGCGCCGAGCGTAAGCGTGCCGCCGGAAGCAGTCCGGTTTGCCGTGAGTGTGCCTAAATCAAGTGTGCTGGCGGATATCGTTAAATCGCCCACGATGTCGATGTTGTTGGCGAGGATTTTCGTGCCGGTACCGGACACGGTCAGGTTACCGTAATCCTGCGAGCTATTGAGTACTTCAATCGTTTGATTGCCACCCGCGTATTCTATCGTGCTCGTTACACCGATCGAGTGCGTCGAGAAGTTGGCGGGAATTCCACCTGTACCGCCGATTTTGAGTGAGGAGCCGTTGGCGAGCGTCAATGTGCCTCCCGCTGCGGTGCGATTAGCAGTGAATGTATCAAGCTCAAACGAACCGCCTGAAATCGTAAGGTCGCCGGCGATTGTGATGTTCGTAGCAAGCGACTTTGTGCCACCGCCTGAAATGGTCAAATTGTTGTACGTCTCTTCAGCGACTGTCTGCGTCCCGCTGGAAGCGGTATAACCGACCGTGCCACCAGTGATTACCGTATCTGCCGCCGTTGGGAAATCCGCTTCGGTATTCAACGTTCCATTCGAGAGCGTCAGAGTGCCGTCGGCTGTCAACGAATTGCCGGAGAGTATAGTCAGCACGAGACTGGCGTGGTTGAGTGTGACGGAATTGCCAACCGCAGCGACGTTGATGTTGATCGTATGCGCGCCGTTCAGCTGAACGTTGTTTGTTGAGAGCGGAACACCGTTCGGGCTCCAGTTGTCGCCATCGCCCCAGTTACTTGTTCCTGCGCCGCCATCCCATGTCTTCAAACTGCTTGTGCCGGCTTCACCGAGTTGGTAATCACCATATCCGGTTACTCCCGTTACCTGCGTACTGGTCGCCGTCCTTGTGCCGACAGTCGGCGTCGTCCACGCCCCACCGCTATACCGCGCTGCGATGAAGATGTTCGGGTCAGCGCTTGCATCGATATCGCCGGCGACGAAATTAAAGACCGCGCTATAGCTTCCGCTCGTTACGATACCGTTGTTCGTCAGCGTCCATGTGCGGTTGACACTCTGCAGGTCATCAATACCGGACGTCACAATTTGAGCATGGTCTCCCGCAGCCGTACTTACAATAAGATACCCGGCGGTGAGCACGTTGGTGTAGTCTACGATAACAGGCGCATACGTGGAGCCGCTGCCGACCTCAAAGGTGCGAGAGACAACTCCAAAGTTAAAGGCGAAATATTTCTCAAAGTTGCCGACAACGTGGCCGCTCGTACGAGAAACGGAACCGGTGGAAGTGATGGTAATTTTGTTCGCTCCGGTCTGGATGTTACCGGAAGTAAAGGTCAGCGATCCGGCGATAGTTACATCGCCCGAAAGCTGTATGCCGTTTGTGTTATCGATTGTCAAACCGACGTACGAAAGCACCGGCGTGGTTTGAAGCGACGAACCGTTGTAACGGATCGTTGCGCTATTTGTTGTCACGTTTGCAGAGGCTGGAGAGTTAATCGTGAAGTTCCCTGCAATGTTCGTCGTGCCTGCTGCAAATGTCTTCACGCCATCAGTGGTTAATGTCAAGTGGTGATAATCGATCTGGGCGACGTTCTGGCTTGACGATCCATTGTATTGGATAGTCGTTGAATTTGTGGTCGCGTTGGCTGCTGCCGAACCGGTTACCGTAAAGACGTTGGAGATGCTGCTCGTGCCTGAAACAAAAGTCTTCGTCCCTGAGTTGTCAAACGTCAGGTTATAGTAGCTGGCAGCTGCGACATCCTGAGCTCCGGACCCGTTGAAGGTTATCGTTGTGGAATTCGTCGTCGCGTCGGCAGTTGCACCAGAAACGGTGAAGTTCCCGCGTATTTCCGTTGTGCCAGAGGCAAACGTCTTCGTGCCGGAATTGCTGAGCGTGAGGTGATGGTAGATAATTGCACGCACCGTTTGCGCACCGCTGCCGTTGTAGTTCAGCGTCGTGCTGTTAGTCGTCGCATCGACAGTCACCAATCCCCCGACTGTAAGAGTATTGGCAATGCCTGTTGTGCCGGAAGCCAACGATTTCGTCCCTGTGCCGCTGAATGTCAGGTTATAATAACTTAGCGCGGGCACCGTCTGTGAAGAACCGTTAAAGTCTACTATCGTGCTGTTGGTTGTGGCATCAACAGTCGGGCCGCTCACCGTAAATGCAGCCCCAATCTGCGTTGTACCGCTCGCAAGTGTGCGTGTGCCTCCGCCGGAGAATGTCAGATTGTTGTACGAAAGCGCCGGCACGTTTTGATTTCCACTCGAAACTGTGAAACCTACCGTACCGCCGGAGATGTTCGTCGTTCCGGTTACAGTCGGGAAATCTGCCGCCGTGTTAAACGTACCGCCGGTGAGACTCAAATTACCGGAGAGCGTAAGCGATTGGCCTGAGAGAATATTCACGACAAGCCCGCCGTTGTTAACCGTCATCGAGTTTGCTTCGGCATCGGTATCGATATCGACTGTCACCGCGCCACTGAGGTTCACGTCATCAGTCGAGGTCGGAACACCGTTGGGATTCCAGTTATCGCCGTCACTCCAATTATTGGTAGCGGCACCACCATCCCACGTCTTGAGTGCTCCCGCAGACGCCTCGCCAAGCTGGAAGTCTCCAAACCCGGTCAATCCGGTCGCCTGTGTGCTTGTGCCAGTAATTGTGCCGACGGTCGGCTGAGTCCAACTTCCAGCGTCGTATCGCGATACAATGAAGTTGCTTGTATTCGCCCCGCCATCAACATCACCTGCCACAAAATTAAACGTCGCGTCGTAGCTCGTAAAGACAATGCCAGAATTCGTCAAGGTCCAGTATCGATTCGCGCTCTTCGTGCCGTCGATGCCCGAGAGGAGAATTTGCGGGTGGTCGGTTCCGGTCGTACTCACAGTCAAATCCCCGGACGAGCTAACACCCGCAAATGCGGCATCCACCGGAGTGTAGTTTGTGCCGGAGCCGATTTCGAACGTGCGCGATGGTGTTCCCGTTGGGATAAATTTCTGGAAATTGCCAATAATGTGGCCGCTGGTGCGAGACACAGTTCCGGTTGACGCGATGCTGAGTGTATTGGCATTGGTAGTAATATTGCCAGACGTCAAAGTCAGCGTGCCGGCAATGCTCGCAGAACCGCTGAGCTGGATACCGCTTGCGTTGTTCAGCGTGAGGCTTGAATAAGCAACTGCTGGGGTCGTTTGCATGCTCGACCCGTTGTATTCAATTGTGGATGAATTCGTTGTGGCATCCGCAGTCGCTGGGTTATTGACCGCAAAATTTCCGGCAACCCGCGTTGTGCCAGCAGCCAGGGTCTTCGTGCCGCCAGTACTTAGCGAGAGGTGATGATAGTCGAAGGCAGCGACCGACTGCGCCCCGCTGCCGTTGTAGTTGACTGTGCTGCCTGTCGTTACGTAGCTGCCGGAAGTGAACGAAGCCGTAGGCGAGAACGTACCTGCTATGCCGATGGTCCCACTGCTGGCAAGCGTAACGTTGTTGGTCGTACGCGTATTACTAATGGTGAGATCATTGTAGTTGAAGGCGGGCACGGATTGCGCTGTTGTGGCATTGAAGTCCACCGTATTGCCTGTAGTGACATAGCCGCCCGAAGTAAAGCTCGCAATCGGGCTGAATGTACCGGAGATACCAACAGTGCCAGAGTTGAGCGTAACGTTGTTCGCCCCGCGAACACCGCGAATAATCAGATTGAAATAATTAAGCGCGTTGACTTCTTGCGGGTCGCTCGCATCGTAATCGACGGTTAATGCCGATAGATCTCGGTTCGTGATGGTATACTGACTCACGAAATCGGCAGTCGCAGCCGTGCGCGTCACTTTGACATTACCGCCGCCGGTCAGAGTTCCTGTTCCACCGACGGTGATGCTTTCAAACGGGATAATCGTTGCACCAGAGCCGACCGTTAAATTACCGGTAGCGCTGATATTGTTAAATACTTCAAAGCCGCTCGTGTTGTTCACTTCGAGGTTGTTGAACGCAAGAGTTGCCGTCGTTGAACCACTGATCGAAGTTGAGGCTGCGGGCGTCGGTGTTTGGAAACGAATCGTGCTTGAGGTTGTAAAGGAGAATGGGGTCGCCGCGCCAGTATTGATGAGCCAGTTTCCGTAAAACGTGTGCGTGTTGGACGTGCCGCCGTTAAAGGTGGCAGAACCTTGCAACGTAAAGTCACCGTTGACGGTCAGGCTGCCTGCAGCTGTCTTTGCACTCAGCGTTGAAGCTTTCAGGTGGTGGTACGCGCCATCACTCGGCGCAACGATCGTTTGTGCCGCGAGATCAGCATAGTCGACAGTATTACCTGACGCTGAAGCATTAAATGTTGCTACCGTCACTGTCGCTGCTGTGAAGTCCAAATTGCCAATCGTCAGGCTCGCATCGACTTCTTGCGTAAAGGTGCCGCTTCCGGCAAGGCTTGCCGCTGCAGTGAATGACATATCGTTGGTATAGGAACCAGTGACAGTAACGTTCGAGATTGTTAATGCTGAACTACCGCTGAGAGTCTTGCTCGTACCCGCTAATGTGTAAATACCAGTTCCAGAGGTAAACGTACCGTCGTTGACGATATTGCCGTTAATGGTTACTGCTTCATTACCAGAATTATTCCACGTGCCACCGCCATTGACTGTCAAATCGTTGAACGTCTTTGTGCCCGTTGCGCTCGTAATGTTAAACGTGCCGGTGATGTCCGTTAACCCACTCACGTCGAACGTGAATGCGCCGACGGTCATCGTGCCGCCGCTTGAAACTGTGAGATCGTTGTTGACAGTAGTATTGGCACCGAGCGAGGCAGTACCCGGATTGTTGGAGATAACGAGGTCGTGATACGTTGTGCCCTTAATCGTCTGCGCGCCAGTGCCGATATAAGAAACAGTGTTCGGATTGGCTGTGGCAGTCATCGTGGTGATGGTTGTATTGCCACCGAGGTACAGCAGGGCATCTGTTGCTTGTGTCAATCCGCCCGTACCGGTCAAATTGCCGTTGACGAAAAGGACATTGTTGTTCGTTACCGTCACCCCCGTTATCGTGACAGCGCCGTCAAATGTAATTGTCGATGTACCACCAAGCTGCTGAACGAGGGTCGTATTGAAGGTATAGGTTCCCGTTCCGGAAGTAAACGTTCCATCATTAGTAATACCGCCGCGCAGCACGATAGCGGAGTTTGCCGAGGAGTTATCCCATACACCTCCGCTTGTGAGAACTACTGGGCCTGCGAATGTCTTAGTTCCTGTAGCACTGGTGATATTCAGCGTACTGTCGATAATTGTGGAGTCGGTCACCGTAATAGTTCCACGACCCAAGGTATTGATACCGGACGGGACATTGAGATTCCCGCTAACGGTGAGGATTCCAGTTGCCGTTCCGTCAATGATAGCGCCATTCATTATTACATCACCATTGATGGTAAACGTCTCTGCCACCGTATAAAGGAATGCACCGCCCGAGTTCATCACGATATCGCTAAACGTCTTGGTGCCAGTTGTGCTGCTAAAGGATAGCGTATCAGCAAGCGATGTTGTGCCGGTGACTGTCACCGTAAATGCACCCACCGCGACGTTACCTTGCGTGACTGTTAATGTTCCGCCGATGGTTGCGTTACCGCCGACTGTGACAATTGCACTCGAGCCGCTATTGTTGATTTCAAGATTGTCGTAGCTGTACGCCCCACCGGCTGTCTGATTTGCAATGCCATTATAGACAACCGTTCCACTACCGCTCGTCGTTAAACCACCACCGGTCATATTGCCGCCAACGTACAGCGTACCGGAGCCAGTCCAATCAATGTGGTGACGAGTCGCGGCGCTGTTCATGGTTATATTGCCCGTAATCGTCGCGGTTCCATTATTAATGAGAAGGATACAGTCTCTTGCGTTATTCCCCGAAGTTGCCATCGTCAACGCACCGGCTGTCAACGTCCCGTCTCCGACATCGAGGGTTTTATTAATTGTCCCAGCCGTTGCCGGATTCATGGTGATCGTGCCGCCTATGGTTAGGCTTTGGCCCGAGCTGATCGTTACCGTGGTATTCGTCGAGCCCGTGGCAAAGGTCAACGAAGCCGCTTCGGCAGCAACGTCAACAGTAGCTGACGCCCCGTTGGCGATCGTCGCTGCAGTGCCTGAGTTCGGAACGCCTGCAGACCAGCGCGCAGCGTCGCTCCAAAGACCCGTGCCGGAGAACGTCGTCTGCGCTACCGCAAACTGCGATGCGCTAAACGTCAATGCGACGCCGATGAGAAGCGATATGTGACGTACTCTTAACATGCCTTCGGTTTAGAGTACACACTTCGCTCACACGGGGCCGTGCGACAACACGTCGATATGTGTTTTGAAATTATCAAGTGAGCTTCTGAAAAAAAGCTTTTTTTGGTTCAGCTCAGGCTTCTTACGCCGCCTGTATCGCTTCGCGCCTCGCCAGCTCGGTGCTGAGGTATAACTTCAGCGCATTCTTCATCGCGCTTTTGTCGATGAACCCATCCGCGGCATACTGCCACGCCTGCCGCCGGTACATGTCATCGCCATAGATCGACAGGATGACCACTTTGGTCTCCGGCAAGCTCTGCTTGATTTCCTTTGTTGCCTCGTAGCCGTCACGTTTCGGCATCTGGAGGTCCATCAGCACAAGATCAGGATGCAGAAGCTCTGTCTGCTCGATTGCTTCCGCTCCGTCTCTTGCTTCGCCGACGATTTCCACACCCGACTGGGTCTGTAGAAACGCCGACAGCAAACGCCGAAAACCCTCGTGGTCGTCCGCTACGAGAATTCGTAGTTTGTTCATTGTTGCTCCTTTGGTGATTGTGTAATGTGTATAGTTGATTGTCATTTGAAAAAAGTTTGTGCGTTCGCCTGCTGGATGGCGGCAACTAAGTCCGGCTTGAGCGAAGACTTGAGGATGTAACCGTCCGCATGCGCTTCATTCGCTTTATTGCGATAGAACGGGCTATCGTGCGTCGTCGCGATGACAACTCTCGTCGCAGGCCAACGCTCTTTGATGATGCGCGTCGCTTCAAGTCCGTTCTGGTTGGGCATCGATATATCGATGAGTACCATGTCCGGGTGAAGCTTCTCGACTTGCTCGACAGCCTCTCTGCCGTCGGCAGCTTCGCCAACGACATTGATGTCAGGCAAGCGAGCAAGAAATTCGCTCACCGTGCGGCGAAAGCCTGCATGGTCGTCGGCCAAAAGAATTCGTAATGCCATAAAAGCACCCTCCATCCCCCGATGTAAGTGATCAGTCAGAACGCGGTTTACCGCATTTTCTCGTGTAAAAAGTAGAGTTTTATGAGCTGGAAGGGTATGAAGTGAGAAGCGTATATTAGAAAATACGGGCAACCACGTAGGGCACTACGGTGAACACCGTAGCAGAAGAATTGCGAATGTGATTTCGCGGATTTTGTTAGAGATTACCGCGTGACGCAGAACACAATGCGAGGGACAATCGTGGAAAAAAGCGTTTCGCGAATTTTACTTTCGGAGCAAGCCGTGTTCGACGGCGTAGCGGGCGAGCAACACAACATCATGAATGCCGAGCTTCTGCATGATGTTGGTGCGGTGTGTATCGACGGTGCGCGGGCTGATAAATAATTTGTCGGCGATTTGCTGGTTCGTCATACCCTCTGCGACCAGCGCGAGAATTTCTTTTTCGCGTTTCGTCAGCGGGCTATCCGACGACGAAACTTCAGGCTGTTGGGTTTCGCCACGTTTGATAAATCCCTCAACCATTATTTCCGAAACGCGCGTGCTGAAGAATTTTTCGCCCTTCGCGACTGCGCGTACTGCTTCGTAGAGCTCTTCGCGGCTGGAATTCTTAAGCACATAGCCGCCAGCTCCGGAGCGGAAAATCTGATAAATATATTCTTCGTTCTCGTGCATCGTCAGCACGAGCACGCGCGTTTCCGGGTAACGCTCGCGAATTAATTTCGTCGCTTCAATGCCGTTCATCTTCGGCATGGACAGGTCGATGATAACAACGTCCGGTTGGACTTTACGTGTCATCTCGACTGCCTCTTCGCCGTTCGTGGCCTCGCCGACAACGACAAAATCTTCATAGCTTTGCAGCAGTGTGGAGATGCCTGTGCGAATGAGTGAATGATCGTCTGCAATGAGTATCTTTATTTTTTTCATAGTAGTATCTTGTCGGAAACTTATTTTTTTGCGAGCGGGATATCCACAATAATTGTCGTGCCTGCGCCCGGCGCCGAGTCTATCTCTATTGTGCCATGGAACGATGTAGAGCGCTCTCGCATACCGACGAGGCCCATGCCGTGCCTGCCGTCAACGCTCGCCGTATACTCCGAGAGGCTAAACCCTTTTCCGTTGTCCTCCACCGTAAGCCGTAGCCCATCAGCATGCATGATGACCTGCACGCTGACCTCGTTCGCCTCGGCATGCTTCGCGACGTTGTTCAATGCTTCCTGCACAATGCGGTAGAGCGTTACTTCGAGCGTCGGCTCCAACCGGTCGGATAAACCGTGTGTGCGGTACTCCACCTTAATATCCCGGCGTTTGGAAAACTGATCGCAGAGCAATTGAAGAGCCGGCACCAAACCGAAATCTTCCAGCACGCTCGGCATCAAATTGTAGGAAATTTCCCGCGCTTCAGCCATCGCAGAATCCAATAAGCCTTTACTGTCGTTCACATGTTTAATGGCGGAAGAATCCGGCGGTACATGGTCTTCAAGAATTTCCAAATTAAACTTGATCGCCGTCAACATTTGCCCGAGGCTATCATGAATTTCCCTTGCAATGCGCCGGCGCTCTTCCTCCTGCGCCTCTACGCGGGCTTCGGAAAGCAGTTTGAGTTCCTGCTCGCTGCGCACGAGGTTTTCGTAAAGCTGGGCATTTGCGATGGCGATAGAAGATTTCTCCGACAACGATACCAGCAGGCGAACGTCCCTGTCGGAAAATGTGTGCAAGCTCCGAAATCCAACCACCAGTTGTCCCCTGATTTCCCCTTCCACTAACAACGGGAAGAATCCCGCCGAATAGACTCTCTCTGCTTGCAAAACCGGGAACCGCTCTTTATCCTCACCGGTACGATTTGACAAGTCATCCATAACGACCGGCTCTTTGGAGAGGATCACAGAAGACCTATCGTGAGTTAACCGGATGATGGGCTCATGAACGGAGGTGCTGTTGCCTTTGACACTCTTCCATGTATAAGCAGATTTGTCACTCTTGACCATCACCACACCGGCAAAATCAGCGCGGGTGAGCGACTTTGCGTTCAGCGAAATCGTGTCCAGAATACGCTGCAAGCCGACCATTGACACAAGTTTGCGGTCAATACTGCTGAGTGTTTCCTGCTCCCAGAGCCACAGCGCCTGTTCGCGCTCAAGCATCTTTCGGTCGGTGATGTCTCGGAACGACGCCTGCACCGCCGGCTTGCCGTTCCAGGTGATACGCCGGGCGTTGATTTCGAGGTCGACAATCTTGCTGTGGCGCGTTAAGCCCTTCATTTCATAGTTGCGGAAAACCTCTTCACGAATTGTTTGCGGGTTCTCGCCAGTCAACACAAAAGGCCTGCTGGCAGGGGCTACCGAATCGGAGAAATCCGTCATTTTCATTAGCTCTGGCGACTCATACTCAAACACTTTCGCGGCCTGCTGGTTTACATAAACAAGCTTTCCATCCTGTACTATCACAATGCCATCCAGCGAGTTTTCAACAATATTCTGGTATTTTTCCTTTTGCTCCGGTGATTTCCGTTCTTTCTCGCTTCGCTCTGAAAGGTCGCGCATTGAGACAACAATCCCCGTAACCTGGCGCTCCTCTCCCCGCACTACCGATGCTGAGACCAACAATTTATGAGGCTGCCAGCCTCCGGTAAAATACTCGACCTCATAACTGAGTTTTCCTGTCTCAAGTAATTTTCTGGACGTCTCTTCCGGCAACGCACCGTTGAAAATAGATGAGAGAGGCTTATCGCGAAGTTCATGCTCCTCTCGGCCAAATAATTGCTCCGCTACCCTATTCGCCATCCGAATGACGCCCTTCTCATCCAAGACCACAATCGCCTCGCTCATCGCGTCGAGGATCTGCATCGATTGAATCGACGGTGCATGGTTTTCAAAACCGAAACGCCACACTGCCCTCGCAGAAAGCGCAATGAACAAGAGAACGGGAATAAAGCCTAACGGGTAAAAATCTATCCCGAACTTCGGCAGTATATCTACAGCACCGACAAATGCGATCATCCACGCTAATTGAAACGCCTTGATACGCTTTTTATGAATACCGTCGGACGCTTTTCGGTATTCGATCGTATAGAGACGCATTGCCGCAAAAAGCACGGCGAAGAAAAAGAGCAGGAACGGAAGTCCCAGCTCGCCGTACTTTGGGTAATAGCCCCACGAATAATGATAGACTCCGCTTACGAGCTCATTCGTGTAGAAGCCAAGCAACGCGAAGACAACAGACGGAACCCACATTGCCCAGAGCAGCCGTTTGTTTTCCGCGTGCACGCGCAAGACCGCTGCGGCAAATTGATAGATCGCAGGAGGTCCAAGCGGAATGATCAGATAGACCGTGTTCGCCCACCAGAGAGCGGAGGCTTCATTTTGCGCGCAATACATCCACGAAAAGCAAAACAGCCAAGCAGTAAAAACTATAGTAAGAAAAAAGAAGGAGAGGCTGACGAGATAGATGCGCTCGCGGAACAGAATCAACAACCCGACAATAAATACAACAAGAGCGGCGGCAAACGTGGGGACGGCGTACGCGTTCAAGGAGTAGTTGGAAAGGTCGAACACCCGCGTCGCCATAAGAGTCATTCCGATTTCAGGGATAAAGCACGGACTCCGTTATCAGTTCTCTATCGAATGTGAAATGAACGTACGCAAATCAGGAGTGAAATTCAAATATAGCTGTTCAGGACTGCGTCAACCGAGTTGACGCAGTGCCCCAATATGCCCCGCCAGAAATCGGCGGGATGCAAACAACGCAATTGGGGCACTCCAAACAAATTACTTACCAATCAGCTTCTTATACGCTTCCGCATCAAGCAAGCCGGAGGTCTCACCCATGTTGCTCAATTTCACTTTCACCATCCAGCCTTTGCCGTAGGGCTCTTTGTTGACGAGCTCCGGGGTTGCTTGCAGGTCTTTGTTGATTTCAACAACTTCGCCGGAGATGGGGGCGTAAAGGTCGGAGACGGCTTTCACCGCTTCAATCGTGCCGAACGTCTTACCTTGCGCCAGCTTTGCACCGACTGCCGGTAGCTCAACGAAGACAACATCGCCCAGCTCGCCTTGCGCATATTCCGTAATACCGATGACGCCGGTATCACCATCAATGCGGATCCATTCGTGTTCTTTTGTGTACTTCAGGTCGTTTGGGAAATTCATTGGATTGTAGGTTAAAGTTTATAGGTGATAGTTTTTTTAGATTACGGATTACAGATTGGGGTTTCATGGGCGCAACATGTTGCGCCCCTACATTAATCCTTAAAATCGAACGTCTCGATAAATTTTGTGTCAAACTTGCCGCTGCGGAAGCGGTCATTCTTCATCAGCTTGCGATGGAAGGGAATCGTCGTCTTGACACCCTCAATGACGAACTCATCCAACGCGTGGTACATTTTCTCGACTGCTTCTTCGCGCGTTGAGCTATGGACAATGAGCTTCGCGATCAGCGAATCGTAATACGGTGGAATTTCATAACCATCATACGCGTGGGTATCCACGCGGACGCCGTGCCCGCCGGGGAAATGGAACGCGGTGATTTTCCCGGGGGAGGGGCGGAAGTCGTGGTTAGGGTCTTCAACATTTATCCGGCACTCGATGGCATGGCCCTCCGGAATAGGCTTGGCTTTGTCGAGCCTCTTGCCGGCGGCGACTTCAATTTGCGTCTTCACCAAATCGACTCCGAGCACTTCTTCCGTGACCGGGTGCTCGACCTGTATGCGTGTGTTCATCTCCATAAAATAGAAGTTCTTGTTCTTATCCAACAAGAATTCTATCGTCCCCGCACCGACGTATTTTACGCTTTTGGAGCCTTTGATAGCAGCGTTACCCATCGCCTCACGTATCTTTGTTGTGACAGCCGGGGAGGGAGATTCCTCAACCAATTTCTGGTGACGTCGTTGGACGGAGCAATCACGCTCGCCAAAATGCAACACGGTGCCGAACTGATCGCCCATCACCTGAATCTCCACGTGCCGAGGTTCTTCAAGATACTTTTCGATATAAACAGCGGGATTGCCAAACGCCGATTCCGCCTCTGCGCTGGCGGTCCTGAACGCCGTCTCCAGATCTCCGGCTTCGCGGACAATCCGCATTCCCCTACCGCCGCCGCCCGCCGTCGCTTTGATGATTACGGGATAGCCGATGTCTTCGGCAATTTTCTTAGCAAGCTTCACTTCGGAAATCACTCCGTCGCTGCCGGGCACAACAGGAACACCCGCCTTGCGCATGGTTTCCTTCGCCAGTGCCTTATCCCCCATCGCGTTGATTGCAGCCGGGCTGGGACCAATAAACGTTATGCCGGAGGTAGCGCAGATTTCCGCAAAGTTGGTGTTTTCCGCAAGAAAGCCGTAGCCGGGGTGAATTGCATCAGCGCCCGTAACCTCCGCCGCAGCTAAAATACGCGGGATGTTCAGGTAGCTTTCTTTGCTGGGGGGCGGACCGATGCAGACAGCCTCGTCCGCGTACTTAACGGCGAGCGAATACCGGTCGGCTTCCGAATACACTGCCACCGTGCTGATGCCTAATTCTCGGCATGCCCGAATGACTCTGAGCGCAATTTCTCCGCGGTTTGCTATAAGTATTTTTTTGAACAACTGTCTTCCTTCAATGAGTAATTTATCCTATACACGTACAACCCGAACTCCAACTTGGGAGCTTTTTCCCTTGAGGTCAAGCAGGCGTAGTTCGTGGTCGTTTAGCCGAATGCCTGAAGAATTGCATGCAGCTTCTGTGATAAGAATTTCACCTGCAGAGGCAGTTGAGGCGAGCCGTGCAGTCGTATTGACATTGTCTCCCAAAGCAGTGATGTCTGTGATAATTCCCTCGGCTCCGGCAACCGCTCCCACATACGCAATACCTGTATGTACTCCTATGCCAATCGGGAGCCACGGCTTCTTCTCTTTGCCATGGCCTGTCGCCTTCAGCAGCTCCTTAGCCGCCATGAATGCCTGATGAGCGTGTTGTTTCCCCGCCCAGCCAGGAACATAGAGCCCGATGACCTGATCACCAACGAGCTTATCGATGAGTGCGTCCGTTCGTACGAGAATGTCGGTGGCGACCTTAAAAAACCGCTCCATAAGACGTGAAAATTCGGAAGGGCTTATCTTTTCTGCAAGAGCGGTTGACCCCCTGACATCGGCAAACAGCATAGTCAGCTCTACCTCAGCCCCGCCAGCCGGTGTAAGCAAGCAGTAATTACAAAAATACGGATTCTGTTTCGACTGCTTCTTACCGAACAATCGAGACACAATTCGCCCAATGCCCTTGAACGGGGCGTTGCACATTTTGCACCGTGGGTTGGCTGGGATTAAGCCCAACAAATGAAACAAGCGGTGGTTGCGATTTTCGCCCTCGGTCAACGCCTTGTACCAAAACTCGCGTACAGCCTCGTCAGACATTATCGGTCATTCCTGTAATTAATTCCCGATAGAAGCATTCGGGAATGACATTAGGAGGTAGGCTCAATTAAAAACAACGGTTGGTTATATTCCACGGGCTTGGCGTTTTCGACGAGGATCCTCACGACTTTACCGTTCACATCGGATTCGATCTCGTTCATAAGCTTCATCGCCTCGATAATGCACAGGACTTGTCCCGCCGCGACTGCGCTGCCGACTTCTACGAACACCTCAGCATCCGGCGAAGG
>JAKEEG010000081.1 GCA_022616555.1 Ignavibacteriota bacterium
CAACCGTCATCGGAGACACTCGGCGCTCGGATATCACTCGCCGGTTGACTTCGAACAATTACACTCTTAACTTCGTGTCCAACTTTTCGGGGAAAGATCAGAGTGATGTCTCCCAAACCAGTAAGATCGTTAGACACATCATAAAAGCTACCATTTAAGTATACACGGACATATGGCATTTCAACACCAATGTTTTGTTGGTAGGTTATCGAGTTAGTTCCATACGTAATAGTGAACATACCCGAGTAATAATCCTCCCAATAATATTGCCAATTTCCTTGAGGTGTGATTGGGGTACCACCGCTTGTATAAGCCGTCGCAGTCAAAGTGTAAGACCACGTTGTTGATGTGTATTGAAAATTACTTTTTGTTAAAATAACGTACTCTCCTGTTCGTGCATGGAGAACATGTGCGAACAAAAAAACGATTACACATTGAAGTACTGCTCGTAGCATGGTTTTCATGTGAAACCTCCTTTTGGAATGTGAGAAAAATTACAACGTAACTATGGCTGAGGCATGAACATCAATCAGGACTGTTTTTTTAAATTGTATTCGCTAAAAAGCACGATGCCTTTGCGGAAACAAAAAATCCCTGCCTGAATCTCCAATACTTTCAGAGAATCAAGCGGGGACTTTAAATACTATCACGCGAAATGCTAGGTGGTATCTCATTCGCTTTACCTTAATATGTAGCATAGGCTGATTTTTGGACATTGTCAAGTGCTTATTCGGGCAACTTTTCCGGATTGGGAATGGGGGATTTTTGAGTTTGTATAAGGATACTAGAAACCAATCCATTGGAAAGGATTAGCCAAAACTGTTTCAAAATTGAGAGTCGATTTTTCCCTTGACATTAGTTTCAAAAATTCCTAAGATGAAAGCGATTACATTTATTCCTGTGGTAGGGGATTTTTTTAGCTGTAAATATGTAAACGTTTACACTAACCCGTTCCGGTGTCGAATATGGGCACTACCATCAAGGATGTCGCGAAAAAAGCCGGTGTGTCGATTGCAACGGTTTCTCGCGCATTCAATGACAGCGACCTCGTTCTTGCAGAAACCAAGAAATTAGTCCGCAAGGTCGCGCGTGATTTACATTACTCGCCCAATGCATCCGCGCGGAGCTTGAGCACCCGGAAAACGGAAACAATCGGGTTGCTGCTTCCGGACCTCTACGGTGAATTTTTCTCGGAGGTTATGCGGGGCGCGGACCTTACCGCGCGGCGATTCGGCTACCACCTCCTCCTCTCCAGTTCTCACAACAGCAAGACAGATATCACGGCGGCAATTAATGCGATGCGCGGCAGGGTGGATGGCCTCATCATCATGTCCCCGTTGCTCGATGCTTCGACGCTTCATGCAAATCTTCCTTCCAACCTTCCGGTCGTATTGCTCAATTGCTATTTACACGGGGAACCGTTTGACGCGTTGAGTATTGAGAATGTCCAGGGTGCCTATCTCATGGTACAGCATCTCATCTCTCACGGCCATAGCCGAATAGCCATTCTCAAGGGCACGGAAGAAAATATCGACGCGCAGGAGCGCTTGCGCGGATATCGCAATGCGCTCATCGAAGCGGGGATAGAGGTCGATATGCGACTGGAGTTCCCGGGGAATTTCAACGAAGAGTCTGCCTACAGCGCGGTGAAAGATTTGCTGGCGCTCAAGCCACGTCCGACGGCGATCTTTGCGTCGAACGACTCTATGGCGATCGGCGCGCTGAGTGCGCTTCGAGCGCATGGCATTAGCGTGCCCGGCGAGCTGGCTCTTGCCGGATTCGACGACATCCCCACAGCGCGGTTTGTAACTCCCGCGTTAAGCACGGTAGAAGTCCGGATTAACGAGTTAGGAGAAAAAGCCATACAAGCGGTTCTTGCCGCCATCTCAGGAAAGAACGGTCACAAAAAGAAGCATTCGATGATTGTACCGAAACTGGTGATCCGGGAATCCTGCGGGTGTCCGCAGTTGCTATCGAGCGATAAAGTGTAGTCCGGTCATACAATAGCAGTTCCTTGTTTCTTGCACCAATTCATTTAACGATAGGCTGGCGCTGTTCACATCGGAAAAAGGGGAGTCGGCAGCGTTGCCATCGAAAGGAGGGTTAACATGAGTAAAGTAGTTATCACATTGTTTGCTGTCTGCTGTTTGGCATCCGTCGTGCAGGCGCAAACAGAGCGCACAGACGCGATCTGGGCGCGAACAACAACCGACCCAATTACATTGGACGGTGTGTTGAATGAGGCGGCTTGGGCGGTGGCGGAGTCCGTCATGGTGGTATACGGCGAACCCGGCTTGATGCCCGGTGGCGGGTCAGTCCGCGAAAACGGCGTCGAGCCATCGGACCTGACAATGGCGACAATCAAGTTCCTTGTGTGGAATGACAGCTTGTACGTTGCTGTCATTGCAAAAGATAGCTCTGTCGGAGGTGGTTTGTTTAATAAATTTGACGGCTTCCTGATCAATATCCGGAACAGGGTTGCAGGTGGTACAGAGGGAATTCGTTCCAATTCCGCATACCAAGGAGCGTTTGAATATTTCTATGGCTGGGTAACCGAGCCATGGGCTGATCCAGAAACTGGCAACATTGGTGCCCTGCCCAACTTTTTTGGATTTGCAGGAGGGCATCGGGACTCGATACAAACGAACGAATGGCATACCGGCATGAGAAAGGGAGACATCTGGGATGCCGTAACGACTGTTGATGGAATCACGAATACTGATACTGTTGCTGATGTCGGCTATACAACAGAGTTCAAATTCAACCTTGCCATACGCGAGTACGATGTGACTAACCCGACGGGTGAAATCGTAATGTTTAGCATGTCGCTTTACGACGCCGATTGGCAGTGGCCCATTGATTCGACGAAATTCAGCGGTACTCGTTCGTGGCTTCAATGCCCGTGGGGTAACGCCAGTCAATTTGGGCACATGAACCTGCTTGTTGACCCAACCGTGACGACGTCAACCGCGGTTCTGCCTGATCTCATTGGTCCGGATCTTGTGGTACTGAACGGCGAGAATCTCCCTGCACCAGTGATCGATGGCGCGTTGGATGAGCAAGTATGGTATAACGCGCCGAGTTTCCAAATAGAATACGGGAATTCAACAACTCGTAACGGCTATCCGAATGTTGGAAAGTATCGCAGCGGTCAATGGCAGTTCCCCATTGACGGTGTAACGGCTTCTGTCCAAGATGCCAACGTCGCCACTGTGAAATACTTTTTCAGGGAAGATACGCTGTACCTCGCGTTCGACGTCGCGGATCAGTTTGTGCAATATCGCTCCAATCCCGACCAGCAAGACGGCTTCCGTATTACGATCAACGACCGGGAAAAAACACGCACTGGTCCCTTTAGCATCCCGTTTGGACAGTTTGTGTGGACCTACAAGTTCGCTGTCGATTCGGCCGGTTCAGCGAATCCTCGCCTCCTTGGAGATGGGAATACTACCGAGCTCGATACGCTGGGAGTCATTTGGTCGGCGCTCGAGCTGAAGCCTAATACGACGGTCGATACATTGGGCGCACAGTTTGATGAAGGTTATACAGCAGAAGTCGCCATTGACTTGACAAAAATCGGCTATCCTGCCGGTGGTGGCGATGGAGTTGTATTTCTGGGACTCAATCATTTCGATGGAGATTCCTACTCGAATTCCGCCGATAATACTGCTACGATTACATGGTGGTTTAGAGAGCTTCAGGAGTTTGACGGTCCGGCGTGGCTCTATCTCGACCCGACAATTATGGTACCAACAGGTATCGATGATACGCCCGGTGCGATTCCGGCATCGTTCGAGCTTGTCGGCAATTATCCGAACCCGTTCAACCCGGCAACTGTTGTACAGTACACTATGCCGCATGTAGGCACGGTAAAGCTGTTTGTGTACGACGTGCTTGGGCGTAGGGTTGCGACGGTCGATGGTGGGCAGCAGCAGCCCGGAGTAAGAGAATTGAGCTTTGATGCCCGTGGCATTAGTTCCGGCATGTACTTCTATTACCTTGAGATGACCGGAGCGAGCAACAAATCCACTCTACGAACAAAAGCTGGGAAGATGTTGTTGGTGAAGTAATAATCACGATTGCGGGGGCGGGAAGAAATTCCCGTCCCCCGCATGTGTTTTAAGAAACGCTTGGTTCTTCCCGAGGCATTTGTCATGACAGTTGTTCACCAATACTGGACAAACGTAGTGATACCTGCGTGCAGCCAGACGAACGCGCTCATACTGCTTGCGTCTATGCTGTTCGTGTTTGGCAGCGTTCACGCCGATACGAAAGGAAAGCTCGCTGGCAGAATCGTCGACCAGCGCGGCGACCCGATCATCGGCGCCAACGTGTTGTTTATCGGCACGACGATTGGTGCGGCGACCGACCTCGAAGGCTATTACGCCGTCATCAATATTCCTCCCGGCTCGTACGAAGTACGAATGTCCAGTTTAGGGTACCAAACCAAAATTATTCAGAACGTGCGTATCTCTGCCGGGCAAACGACGACATTGGACGAAACACTCCCGGAACAGACAATCGAGCTTGGACAGGAAGTCGTCGTCGTTGCCGAGCGCCCTATCGTGGACGTCAAACAAACCAGCACGATGGCGGTGTTGAGTAAGGAAGATATCGATGTTCTGCCGGTGCAGGAGTTAAAAGATATTGTCAACTTGCAGGCGGGAGTTGTCAGCTCGGAGGACGGCCTGCATTTTCGCGGCGGCAGAGCAGGCGAAGTGCAATACCGTGTCAACGGCGTTTCCGTCAACAACGCATTTAATAATCAATCTTCAGTTTCTATTGACCGCTCATTAATACAAGAGGTGCAAGTCATCAGCGGCACGTTCGATGCCAAATATGGGCAGGCGATGAGCGGTGTGGTCAATACAGTGTTGAGAACCGGAGGCGACCAGTTACGATGGAACACCGAGGTGTATTCCGGAGATTTTGTCTTTGACGGAACAGTGAGGTATGGCACTGAGAAGTTTCGTCCTACTTCCATCAGAAATTTCCAACTGAGCCTGAGCGGTCCCACCGGACTGCCGGAAACCTATTTTATTCTGAGCGGCAGGCGGTATGAATTTAATGACTACATCTACGGCAGACGATTCTTCCAACCTACCGATAAATCGAATTTTGAACAGAATCTTTTCTATCCTACGGGTGATGTGAGGGAGGTGCCCATCGGTTATAGTCGTGAGTGGTCCGGCTTGGGGAGAATCACGACGAAGCTACTCCCCGGAGTGGAGCTTGGGTACCAGGCGCTTGTCAACTATACACAAAGTAGGAGGCTGAATTATTCATTCCGTTACAATCCTGACGGATTATCGACACAAGAGAATATCTCCGTTGTTCACGGAATTGATTGGACGCATACGCTCTCCGCTTCCACGTTTTACACTGTGAGCTTGCGCCAGAATTATGTGGATTACAGTGATTATCTCTATGAGTCTTTGTACGACACACGGTATGACTCTGCGGGCCCACCGAGGGGTAATGATGTTTATGAACGCAACGCGATTATTCAGGGAGTCGATTTCACACGATATATTCAGCTCACGAATACGCTTGTAGGTCAGGTATCCCTAACGAGCCAAGTCACGCGACATCATCTGGTGGAATTCGGAGCTGAAGCTCAAGTTCACGAACTCAAATTCGGTACCCCGGACGGGTATCTTGTTTATGGAGAAGGGGGAGTTCTCAATCGGTTCGTGGGGGTTCCCGGTGGCTTTAAAGTGTATGAGGTACAAGGTGGTAGGCCGATCTTGTTGGATTTTGTTGAAGAGCCTGGGTATCTTCCAACACAAAAATACAGGCCTGTTTCCTTTGCGCTGTACGGTCAGGATAGAGTAGAGTGGAACGACCTCACTGCACGTGTGGGTGTGCGCTTCGAATATTTCGACGCCCAGACAAGTTTACCCAGCGACCTAGCGAATCCTGCAAACTCGATTTCCGGCGCACCCGCATCGCCTCTGAGACCAACATCAGAAAAAATTTCCGTTATACCGCGAGTCGGGATTTCATTTCCCATCAGCAACCGAGCTTCCGTGTTTTTCTCTTATGGACATTTCTACCAATTCCCAGCCCTCGGAACAACGTTTAATAACGCCAACTACACGATCCTTGAACGTTTGCAGGCTGGGGAGGAAGGTCGTTACGGAGTCTTCGGAAATCCGGACATTCGTGCGGAAAAGACGGTTCACTATGAATTCGGTTACCGCCATGCGCTGTCTGAGAACTTAGGATTGAATCTGAATATGTTCTATAAAGATATTCGGGATCTACTGGGTGTGGAATTTATCGAAACCTACACTGGGGCGGAATACGCGCGCTTTACAAACGTGGATTTCGGAAATGTGTTCGGGTTCACCGTCTCGCTCGACCAACGGCGGGTTGGACTTATAAGTTCTACCATAGACTATACACTTCAAATTGCTCAAGGAAACTCAAGCGACCCGCGTGAGACCGCGACGCGTGCAGCAGCAGGAGACGATCCGCGCCCCCGCCAAGTCCCGTTCAATTGGGACCAGAGGCATGCGTTGAACCTCACGGTGCAGCTATCGGAACCCAGAAGTTACGTGGCGAGCACCATTTTTAGAATTTCCAGCGGTCAACCGTACACGCCTGCGCTGGGTTCCGGCTTCGGTGAATCGGTCGAACCGAACTCCGGTAGAAAACCGGTTTCCCTGCTTGTCGATCTTCGTGCAGAAAAATTTTTTCAATTCATGGGGGCGAAGATCACGCTCTTTGCCCGGGCGTTCAACGTGTTGGATACCCGCTTCAACAACGGGTTCGTCTTTACAGACACAGGGAGTCCGTATTACTCGGCCACATCGATTGACCTGGCGCAGCTTGCCAATCCGACACGTTTCTACCCGCCTCGACGTGTAGAGGTGGGGTTTTCCCTGACCTCAATACCTTAAGAACAAGTAGAGAACTGAATGATACAACGGATACTGTTTAGTGTAACTCTCTTTATGATCATCCTAGGCACCGTATTTGTTGAAGCCCAGGTTCCCACTCCAGTTCCTCCCGATCAGCGAGGCCGAGCAGATGCGGAGCGACGCGGCACGCTCGACGGTAATAACATGCGTACCGAGTTTTGGAACTACGGTATGGTCGGCAATTATCCAGCCGATCCCATCAATGTGGATCTGAGCGTTTTTCACTCAGTCGAAGTACCTAAAGGCAGCGGCATGAACTATAGCGACGGCGTGACTCCGTTTGTGCTCGCTCGGGTACAACAGAAAAATGGATCTGAAGCGTACATCATGGAAACGGGGTTTCGTGAGCGGCAGGGATTAAGCGTCAAAACGGGCCGAACCATGCGTTTTGAACCGCGGCCCGGTTATTTTCAAGCCGACCCGGCAATTAACGCCGGTCGCTCACCCGCCATCAGCAATGACCCTCGCACATGGCCTGCTTCCTGGCCGGATAAAGACGCGACCTGGGATGGGGAGTGGAACGGATATTTCGGTCAACGTCCGGCGGCAGACCTTGAGTCGTTTACTGTTATGGACGACAATTATTATGACGCGTGGGACTTTGACCCAGATAGCCGTGATACCACTCGACGCGGGCTTGGATTGCGCGTAGAGGTGCGCGGCTTCCAGTGGTCTAATCCTCAAGCGGGTAACGTGATCTTCTGGCATTACGATATTACCAACGAGGGGACGACCGATTATAACGACAATATCATTTTTGGGCTCTACATGGATTCCGGTGTCGGAGGCTCGGCGGTTTCGTGTGACGGCATCGCCGAATCGGATGACGATAACGCGTTCTTTGACCGTTCTCAAGGGTTGAACCTTGTCTATACGTGGGACCGAAGAGGCCACGGTCGGGACTTGGCAGGCAACTGCAGCCCGACAGGATATGTCGGCTATGCCTATTTGGAAACGCCTGGCAAGCCGGAAGACGGTATAGATAACGACAATGACGGCGTTATTGATGAACGGCGTGAGAGCGGCCCCGGTCAACTAATCGTCGGTCAGGATGCTATTCTTGCGTACGTTCAAGCGACATATAACATGACAGCGTTCGAGGCATTTTATGGTTCCTTGGAAGACAGGCCTGCCTATCAAGCCGCTCGCTGGTGGACGGGTGACGAGGATATGGATTGGGTGCGAGACCTCCACGATGTCGGTGCCGATGGTGTTGCAGAGACGAACGACACGGGCGAAGGCGACGGTATCCCGATGGAAGGCGAGCCTAATTTCGACAGAACCGACTTGCATGAGTCTGACCAAATTGGATTAACCGGTTTCAAGTTCAGCCGTATTCGCTCGCTCGAAGGACTTCCGACAGACAACGTTGTTTTCTTCACGAATGAAAACAACTGGCCGGAACGTCTCTATCAGCAATTCTCCGCTCCAGACGAAAACATTCGCTTCGACAACGCACTCGCGCAGAATTTTAATATTGCGTTTCTCTTTGCTTCCGGTCCGTTTACGTTGCGCGCCGGACAGACCGAACGCTTCAGTCTTGCGCTCTCGTATGGCGCCGACTTATTCGAACTGGAAACAACTGTGCGCGTTGTGCAAGCTATTTACAATGCGAATTACCAATTTGCAACGCCACCGCCGACACCGACCATAACGGCTGAAACAGGCGACGGGTACGTCCAACTGAGTTGGGATGACGCCGCAGAAAACTCTTTCGACGCGATTGCCGGCATCAACGATTTTGAGGGCTATCGTATTTATCGCTCGACTGACCCGGAATTCCGCGATCCAAAAATTATTGTTACCGGTCGCGGGACTTCACCTATTGGCCACGGCAAGCCGATAGCTCAGTACGACCTCGTGAATGACCGGCGGGGATATACTGAACAGGCTGTCGAAGGCGTCGCGTATTACCTGGGCAATGAGAGCGGATTGACGCACACATTCCGTGACACGACAGTGACAAATGGACAGCTCTATTATTATGCAGTGACCTCGTACGACTATGGCCCCACCATTCCGGGTGGTGGGTTTACCTATTATCCGTCCGAAAGTCCCATCAGTGTTTCTCGAACGCTCAGGGGTGGATTAATATTGCCGACAAATGTTGTCGCCGTGCGGCCAAACCCGAAAGCGCTCGGGTTTATACGAGCGAGTGCCGATAGCGCGACGCATATCAGTGGAGATGGAACCGGTTCGGTCGCGGTGGAAGTCGTCAACTCCTCAATTGTTCCCGACGGCCATACGCTGAAACTGACTTTTCAAACTGCGGATTCGTCTGCCATTCGAGCAGAGCGATATACACTCACGGACAGCACCACGGGCGAAGTTCTCTTTAATAGCGGAACAACACTTGACGGTACACCAAGCGGCCTTTCAGGCGTAGGGGTACTGCCTGTCATCGAAACGTTGCCGAATGTTATCGTTGATTCAGCCACAACTGGATTTACTTCCGGCAGTACCACGAACGCAACGCTTAATGTCACGTACCTAAACGTGATGCCGATAAATTTGAGACGCGAGGCGTTCCCGGACGATATCACCATCACGTTTTATGACACATTTGTTGACACGTCCACTGCAATAGTTCCCCAGCCCGCGCGGCCGGCAAAATTTCGAATTATTGCGCATACTCCCGAGGGTGATAAACAACTCGACTTCAAATTCTTCGACATCAGCATCGGTGGAATCAGGGATGGAACGTTGACGCATGTTACCGGCAATGCGGAATACATCCATATTCTCACAGGACCGGATAGTCTTCCTGGCGCCCAGAGGGAAACATGGAGGATTACACTCAGCTCTGATTCTACGACAACACCGCCGAAGCAGGGAGACGTGTTTGAGTTAAAATTGCAAAGACCGTTTGGCACGGAGGATGTGTTTGTCTTTACTACACAAGGCGAAAAGGTTGATGCACAGCAAGCCAAGCAACAGGCAAATAACGAGAAGCCGTACGTTGTACCCAACCCCTATGTCGCGTCGGCAAGCTTCGAGCCGGAACGGTTCGCTGTCTCCGGCAGAGGAGAGCGGAGAATGGAGTTTAGAAGTTTGCCGCAGTTCGCCACCGTTCGCATTTACACAGTGCGCGGAGACCTCGTGCAAACGCTTCGGCATGATGGGTCGGCGGAAGGCTATGTCGCCTGGGATCTACGGACTAAGGATAACCTTGAAATTGCCGCCGGCTTGTATATTTTCCATGTAGAAGCCCCCGGCACAGACGCGTACATCGGCAAGTTTGCTGTCATAAAATAAACGCAATGACTACGACACGATTCGTCATCGTTCTTATCATGTGTGCCTCCACTGCGTGGAGCCAATCGAAGACCGGCACGAGCATCGGGCAATTTTTGCTGATCGAACCCAGCGCCCGTATCGCCGGGATGGGCAATGCAGGCGTAACGGTGTCTGGCGACATTCAATCTGCCTACTATAATCCTGCGGCGATCGGCTATGTGAGCGGTTACGAAGTGCAGTTCACTCACAGTATATGGCTTGCCGATATAACGTATAATTATGCGGCGATTGCCTTGCCGATAGAGGAATTGGGAAATTTTTCCGTTGCGATTACCTCGCTCAGCTCAGGCGAGATCGCAGTGCGGACTGTCGAACGTCCGCTCGGGACGGGCGAACTCTACACAGTAACAGACCTCGCAGTCGGTATCGGCTACGGACGGCAAATTTCCAACCGGTTCTCGGTTGGGGTGCAATTCAATTATGTGCAAGAGACGATCTGGCACACGACGATGGGCGCTTTCGGGTTGAATGTCGGAACGCTCTACATGACGGAGGAAGACGGTTTACTGATCGGCGCGAGTGTAAGCAATTTTGGCACTCGTGGACAGTTTGACGGGCGGGATTTGCGGATTCAATACGACCGCGACCCCGACATCAACGGCGACAACGGCGCGTTGCCAGCCTCACAGTTCGTCGAAGATTACCCGCTCCCGATCATCTTCCGCATTGGGCTTGGCTATCCTATGAAGTTTTCCGAAGGGAATCTCATCCGGTTTGCAGTGGATGCTTTCCATCCGAGCGATAATACCGAGAGCATCAGTTTTGGTGCGGAGTGGATGTTCGAACAGACCTTCTTTCTACGAGGCGGTTATCAAAACCTGTTCTTGCAGGATTCGGAAGTAGGCTTGACGCTTGGCGCGGGCATCCGGACTCCATTCGACGTCTATAATGTCGGTATTGATTATGCATGGGCGGATCACGGGAGATTGATCGAGACGCATCGCCTGACACTCGGAGTAACCTTCTGAAACAAGCGGAGCCGGCGATGGTGACGGCCTCGATACGCTAATGTACACCCGATACGAAAAAAATATTTGTGAGCCTTATCAGAACAATATCCCGCCGACTTCTACTTCTCGTCTTCTGTGTGACGATTATAAGCGGCACTCTCCGTACTCAAATCTCAACAGAACAGCTCCTCGATAGTCTCCAGCACACGGCGTTTAACTTTTTTTGGGACGAAGCAAATCCAACAACCGGTCTTATTAAAGACCGGAGCAACGCCAACGGCGGCGGTGGCGCGCCGTGTAGCATCGCTTCGCTGGGATTTGGCTTAACGGCGATGTGCATCGGCGTTGAACACGGCTGGGTAACCCGCACGGCTGCGCGCGACCGCGTGCTCACAACGCTCCAGACATTGTGGAACGCACCGCAGGGCACTGGCTCGACTGGGTACGCCGGGCATAAAGGGTTCTTCTACCATTTTCTCGACATGAACACTGCCGAACGAACATGGAACAGCGAGCTTTCGACAATCGATAGTGGATTGCTCTTTGCCGGAATTTTGTTTGTCCGGGAGTATTTCGATGGCACAGAAGCCGAAGAGGTGCAAATCCGCGCGCTTGCGGATTCGATTTATTTCCGTGCGGACTGGGAGTGGTTCAGAAATTACAACCAAGGACTCCTGATGGGCTGGAAGCCTGTCACGCAATTCTATGGCTATGGCGAGTGGGTCGGGTATAATGAAGCAATGATTATGTACATCCTTGGCTACGGGTCGCCAACACACCCGCTGCAGGAAGGCTGGCAGGGATGGACAAGCGGTTACTCGACAGGATCATACGCAGGCGGAGAGCCGTTCATAACGTTCGGCCCTTTGTTTGGTCACCAGTATTCGCATTGTTGGGTGGACTTCCGAAATATACGCGATGCCTATCTAAGTCATCCGAGTCGAGGATGGGATTATTTTGAAAATTCCAGACGCGCCTCGCTTGCCCAACAAGCGTATGCGGCATTAAACCCGAACGGCTGGTCCGGATACAGCGACAGTCTCTGGGGTATTACGGCGTGTGATGGTCCCACGGGCTATTCGGCAAGGGGTGCGCCTATAGGAAACGGCGTGTTTGACGACGGCACTATCGCTCCTACAGCGGCGGTTAGTTCGATTGTATTTGCACCGGAGATTGTCATTCCGACTATTCATAATATGTGGAATTCGTACGGCGGTCAGCTTTGGGCGAAGTACGGCTTCCGCGATGCATTCAACCTTGAGCAGAACTGGTGGGCGTCAGACGTTATTGGGATCGACCTCGGACCTATCATTATCATGATCGAAAACTACCGTACAGAAATGGTGTGGGATGTGTTCATGCAAAGCCCGTATATTCAGGAAGGGCTTTCGCGAATCGGGTTTATGCCGGTAACAAGTGTTGAAATTGGGAAAGGGACGCCGAACGCGATAACGCTCAAGCAGAATTATCCAAACCCGTTTAACGGACAGACGGTGATTCCCTTCGAGCTGCCGAAGGAAAGCCATGTTAATTTGAAGATATTCGACTTGCTTGGCAGGGAGGTCGAGACACTTATCGATGAGGTGCGGCAAGCAGGAGCGCACAGCACGTCGTGGCAGCCGACGGATCTGCCTTCTGGCGTATATCTTGCGCGGCTGCAAACAGAGGGAGGACGTGTAGAAATGAGGACGATGGTTTTTTTGAAGTAACATTCGGATATGGATTTTTTCTACCAAAGCAAAGGAAGGGCTACGAAATGAACTTCACCCGCTGCGTTGTGCTGGGTATTCTGCTGGTAGCGTGCAACTCTACTCCCAAACCACAGGAAGGACAACAGCCGAGTTCCGTTGAGTGGGATCCTTTCCTCGATACGCTGCAGCAGAGGACATTCAACTGGTTTTGGGAAACGACCAGCCCGAAGAATGGTCTGACCCCTGACCGGTACCCGAACCTGACGTTTTCGAGTATCGCTGCGGTTGGGTTCGCGCTCACTGCATATCCCATCGGTGTCGAGCGGGAGTTTATCACTCGTGAAGAAGCCACAGAGCGTGTGTTAACGACACTGAAGTTTTTCTGGAATTCGCCGCAAAACGATGACCCCGTGAAGACGACGGGATATAAAGGATTCTACTATCATTTTTTGCATCTCGATACCGGCTTGCGATTCCGGGACGTGGAGCTTTCTACGATCGATTCTGGCTTATTGTTCGCGGGAATGCTATTCTGCCAATCGTACTTCGACCGCGAGACTGATGCTGAGCAGCAAATCCGTGCTTACGCCGATTCGATTTACCGCCGAGCCGATTGGAACTGGTTTCAAGTAGATAAACCGGTTGTGAACATGGGCTGGCGGCCTGAGCGCGGTTATGTTCGCGCTGATTGGCGCGGCTACAATGAAGCAATGATTTTGTACTTTCTGGCGCTTGGCTCTCCAACTCATCCAGTTGAACCCGAGGTGTGGGACAAATGGACCGAGCCGTACGAATGGGGAGAGTACTACGGCTACGAGCACGTCAACTTCGGTCCGCTCTTCGGACACCAGTATTCGCACTGCTGGGTTGATTTCCGCGGCATTCAGGATGCTTACATGCGCAAGAAAGGCATCGATTATTTTGAAAACTCGCGTCGGGCGACATACTCCCAGCGCGAGTACGCAATGGCGAATCCGTCAAAGTTCAAAGATTATTCCGGCGACATTTGGGGCTTAACAGCGTGCGACGGTCCGCGGGATACGACATTTACGGTTGACGGTACCTCGCGCAGATTCCACACATACTGGGCGCGCGGTGCAGCCATCAATTACACCAACGACGATGGCACGCTCGCACCGACGGCATTAGGCGGGTCGTTGGCGTTTGCGCCAGAGATTTGCATCCTCGCATTAAAAGCGATCCGTGACAAATACGGCAGCAATGTCTGGCGCGATTACGGTTTTATTGATGCGTTTAACCCAACATTTGTGACGGAAAAAACGGGACCTGCCGGGTGGTTCGATAACGATTATCTCGGTATCGACCAGGGTCCCATCATTATTATGATTGAGAACTTGCGAAGCGAGTTTGTTTGGAATACGATGAAAAAGAATCCATACGTTGTAAACGGGCTGAAACGCGCGGGGTTCTCCGGCGGGTGGCTTGACGCAACGGAGGCAAAATGAAGAGTCTGCAATTATTTCGTCTTTCTATTATAGTAGTCTGTACCGTTTGCATAGCTGGTTATAGCCTTGCTCAACAGAAAACGTACTGTAATCCACTGAACATCGACTATGGGTACTGCCCGATTCCGAATTTCACCGTGAATGGCGAACACCGCACCACTGCCGACCCGGTCATTACCCTGTTCAAAGGCAATTACTACCTGTTTTCCACGAACCAATGGGGATACTGGTGGTCGCCGGATATGAACGATTGGAAGTTCGTTCCGCGCAAATTTCTCAAACCATGGCACAACGTGTACGACGAGCTTTGCGCGCCAGGCACACTTGTCCTTGGCGATACGCTGATTGTGTATGGCTCAACGCATACAACATCATTTCCACTATGGATGAGTATAGAACCGACGAGGGACACATGGACGGAGGCGGTGGATTCATTCCAAGTGGGAGCTTGGGACCCAGCCTTCTTGCAGGATGATGACGGACGCGTGTATGTATACTGGGGTTCTAGCAATCTCTATCCGATTTACGGACAAGAAATGGATAGAGAAACATTGCAACCTATCGGTGAGCGCAAGGAGCTTATCCGTTTGCACCCGGATGAACATGGGTGGGAACGGTTCGGCGAGCACAACGATAATACATTTCTCAATCCGTTCATCGAAGGCGCGTGGATGAACAAGCACCACGGGAAATATTATCTACAATACGCCGCGCCGGGCACGGAAGCAAGCGGCTATGGAGACGGTGTGTACGTTGGAGATCATCCGTTGGGGCCGTTCGAATACCAACTGCATAATCCGTTCTCGTACAAGCCGGGCGGGTTTATCCGCGGTGCGGGCCACGGAGCAACCTATCAAGATACCTTCGGTAACTGGTGGCACGTTGCGACGATGGTTATTTCAGTAAAAAATAATTTCGAGCGGCGCATCGGCATGTTCCCCGCGGGCTTCGACAAGGACGACGTCATGTACGCCAATACCGCGTACGGAGACTATCCGCATTATCTTCCGAGCGGTGTTGCCGACCATCGGCAAAGCCGATTCACCGGCTGGATGCTCTTGAACTACCAAAAGCCAGTTGAAGTTTCTTCCACGCTTGGCGGCTATGCGCCTAACTTTGCAGTCGATGAGAATGTCAAAACGTACTGGAGTGCAAAGTCCGGAAACAAAAGCGAGTGGATTCAATCCGACCTCGGCGAGGCAAGCACTGTGCGGGCAATCCAAATCAACTACGCGGACCAAGACGCCGAGTTCCTCGGAAAACAGCAGGGCATTTATCACCAATATATCCTGAGCCACTCACTCGACGGGAAAACGTGGAAAGTGCTTGTCGACAAAAGCAAGAATACAACGGATGTTCCGCACGATTACATCGAGTTATCCCAACCGGTGAACGCTCGTTACATCAGGTTAGAGAACGTCCATATGCCTACCGGCAAGTTTGCGCTGAGCGGTCTGCGAGTATTTGGGACGGGCGGTGGAGTCAAGCCCGATTCGGTGCAGAACTTCATCGTCCTGCGCGGCGAGAGCGAGCGGCGCAACGCGTGGATTAAATGGCGCGCAGTTGATAATGCGCAGGGCTATACGATCTATTTCGGTATCGACCCGGAGAAAATGTACAGTAATATCTTGGTATACGGTAGCGCAGACCATAATTTTAAGGGGATGGATAAGAATCTTCCGTATTATTTTCAAATTGAAGCATTCAACGAAAACGGCATCGGTCCCCGGACGCCTGTGTTGAACGTTAAATAAGTCCCGTTAGAAGAGATCTCGATTTAAGACTAAGAAGAGGTGAAGAATAAACGTGCGTCAAACGATTTCATTAAATGGTACATGGGAGCTTGAACCGGGCGGAGAAAAAGAATCCCCCAAAAAATTCACACATGAGGTTCCGGTTCCCTCATTAGTAGACCTTGCAAAACCCTCCTACGATTGGAAAGCATCGGACTACCACTGGTACCGAACGACTTTCACTCTGCCCAAAGGAAAGAACAAGCACGCGTTCCTAAAACTTGACCAGTGCATGTATGGCACGAAGGTTTGGCTGAACGGTGCCGAGGTTGGTGAAAGCATTAGCTGCTACACGTCGCAAGAATACCGCGTTGACCACTGTATAAAAGGGAGCGGGACACAAGAACTTGTCATCCGTATCGGTTCTAAAAAGACACTCCCGCCCGAGAGCGCTGTAGGCAATGACTACGAGCGAGTGGACTTCATCCCCGGTATCTGGGGAGACGTCTCGTTTTTCTCCTGCGGCAATCCCCGCATCGTACGAGTACAGGTTATCCCCCGGCTGGAATCCGCCGTCGCGGAAGTTCATATCATGCTGGAGAATCTTTCGGGGCAAGCCGTGCAAGCGACCGTAGCGGGTAAGGTGATTGAAAAAAAATCACGTCGGCAATCATCTGGGGATATTGAAAAAGGCATCGCGCTTTCTCCCTCAGAGCGAGCAACAGTGCGGTTGACAATCCCTATCAAAGATGTTCACGTGTGGTCGCCCGAATCTCCTTTTTTGTATGAGTTACAAGCGCGCGTTTCGGTGAAAGACGCAGTAACGGATTCCTTCTCAGCGTCGTTCGGTATGAGGGAGTTTACCATCAACGGCAAAGGTTTTTATCTCAATGGAAAAAAGATTTTCCTCCGCGGAAGCAATATTGCGTTTCACCGGTTTTTAACTGATACCGAGCGGGCGGATTTGCCGTGGAACCGGGAATGGATCAAACGAGTGTTGATTGACATTCCGAAATCGCACGGGTTTAACTTTTTCCGGAACCACCTTGGGCAGATGTACAATGCGTGGTACGACATTGCAGATGAGCACGGAATACTTCTTCAGAACGAGTGGCATTTCTGGGGAACGACTGGAACCAAAGCCCAGCAGCAGAAAGAATTTATCGAATGGCTGCAGGATAACTGGAACCATCCGAGCATCGTTATCTGGGACCCGTTGAACGAGTGCGAAGACGAAATTGTGCAGAAGGAAATTGTTCCGGAAATGAAACAACTCGACCCCACTCGGCCGTGGGAATCTGTTGATTTCGTCGAAGAACATCCGTACATCTACTCACTGGGCCCTGTTCTGAACGAACGGAAGTTCGGCTATACGCGTGCGTTGCAAGAAATCGAGCGGTCGCCTGTTCCGACAATGTTGAACGAATTTGTCTGGTGGTGGGTGGATAGGGACGGCAATCCCACAAAGCTGATGAACGAGGTCTCTGAACGTTGGTTAGGTCCTTCTCACACGAAGGAGCAGCTCCTCGCGCACCAGTCCTTCCTCGCGCAAGAATTAATCGAGCAGTTCCGTCGCATGGGTGTGGATGCAGTCCAGCCATTTGTGTATCTGAGTAACAATGAAGGCCCAACGGCGCACTGGTTTTGGAGTCCACTCAGCGAGCTGAAGCCGAAGCCGATTCTCGCTACGCTCAAGAACGCATTTGCGCCGTTTGGTGTAAGCATTGAACTGTGGGATAGGCATTTCCGGTGCAACGAACGACGCGGCATCGATATCGTTGTGCTCAATGATGGGCAAACTGAACAGCGAGGCTTAGTAGAGTTCGGCATCGTCGACCAAACAGGAAAGTGGTTGTCCAAAGAATCGACCGGGGTCACTGTTCCGCCGGCGAGCCTGAAGCGAATGAGTGTTGAGATTTTCTTCCCTGCCGAGCCCGGGACTTACAGAGTGCAAGCTGAGTTGAAGAACGCCGAAGGCAGGCTATCGAACTACAGCGAAAAGATTGCTCATGTGCTTCCGAAGTTGGATGTCCAACCGCCGTTACGAGAGTTGGCTGTTGCGGTTCTTGAAGCAAACGGTGAGATTGGATCATTCCTTTCCGCTTGTGGAGTACCCAGCCCGCGATTCAACGCAAGCGTGTTAGCTCAGAGCCAGGCGCTTGTAGTTGGGCACGGTGAAGTGATGCGGCAACACTATCAAGAGCATCTCAAAGAAATAACTCGTTTTGTGAAGTCGGGTGGGGCGCTTGTACTGATTGAGCCAGAGTTCGGGGTCACTGGCACGCAGCAGATAACGGCCGTTGAAGGGCTTGACCTCACGCTCGAGCACCGCGAAGATAAAGACAGGGGCGGGTATGACTCCTGCGTCTTTGCGACAGAGCAAACGCATACAATTTGGCAGCAGATCGATGTTGAACATCTAAAGATATTCAACGGAGGATATGGCGGTGAAATCGTCTCGCAGCATAATGTTGCGCCGAGTGTTGACCCGGTGGTTCATGCTCGGTGCGGCTTGGGGCTTAAAATTCCCGCCGTTATGGAGCTTCCGTTTGGCGAGGGGAAGGTGATTGTGTCGCGTCTGCAAGTGAGAAATCGGTTGTCGCTCTCGGAGTCGCCTGCCGGATTGTATGCGCGGAGGCTCGACCCCGTGCTTCAGCGATATATGCTGAACCTGCTGCGATATTGTGGAATGCGTTCCGAGAAGTCTTTCCTAAAATCTACGACGAACGCAAATACGATTGCAGCAACACGGTGAGGGAGGACAAGGCGGGATGAGCGTGCGATTGTATACTGTTCTCATCAGCATTACGCTGACG
>JAKEEG010000082.1 GCA_022616555.1 Ignavibacteriota bacterium
AAACGGCTTCCGAAGAAGGCACGTTCAACAAAGTTCGTTGCCGCTTTGCCGGCCGATCTTGGCAAACAGTTTCCATCCCTCCTCACGTACTTCAGGCAAGGTCGTCTCGACAAGTTTTTCCTTGCTCCCACGGGGACAAGCCCTGCTCTTGAGCTTGATTTCTTCGCAGCAGTCAAAGTACTGAAACCAACCGATCCCTCAGAGGCTCGGCAAACCATTCCCCGCGACTTCTATGAGTTGCTCGACAAGAACAAGGCTGCATTCGAAGCCGCAACAAGTCCGGATCTCGATGACTCGACTCCAAAGCGCAAGGGAGGCGCCAACGACGCGTACATCCTGAAGCGCCTCAAGGCAAAGGAGATCCGCCTATACCACGGATACACCGAGGACGACGAAGTATACATCCAGCGAGTGATCCAACTTCTCCTTGACGGCGCACTCCCACGCCCCACGACGAAGAAAGTGGCTGAAGCCCTCAAGCAAGAAACCGATCCTTTAAGAGTGCTTGGCATCTTGCGCCGCGACATTCCGACGCTGTTCTTTCAAGCTACGCGCGCTCAACAACATGCGCATGCGTTTAGCCCGCGTGAAGTCATCCTGTCATCTTATCTACTCGAAACCAAATGAACCGCAATCAAGCCCGAGACCTTATCAAGAACACCTTTACCCGCCCGTTTGACAAAACGAGTTTTCGGACCTTTACGCTTAACCTGCTCAATAGAATCGACGAATCAAAGGCACAAACATGGAACACTCAATACGTCAAAGACGCGTTTAAGCCTCACGTGCAGCGGTACGAGCGGCTTGGAACCTACACATCTCCAGAAAGAGAGAAGCTCGACGTTCTTATTGTTCATCTTACCAATGGGTCAAAATTAGAGCACGCCCGCACAGCCATCCGGAACTTTGTCGCTGACCATTTGAAGGCTCGCGACGAGAAAGAAGCCGCTCTTGTTGCCTTTGTTTCACCTACTGAAAAGCAATGGCGTTTCTCGTATGTGAAGATGGACTATGGAACCGTCCAAAAAGAGTCCGGCAAAGTCGGCGTGGAAACTCGTTTGACACCGGCTCGCCGTTTTTCGTATCTCGTTGGAGAGGGAGAGAGCTCGCATACAGCTCAATCCCGCTTTGTCGGTCTTCTACAGGACACGCAAACAGACCCTTCGTTTGTGCAAATCGAGGAAGCATTCAGCGTTGAAGCCGTTACCAAGGAGTTCTTCACCAAGTATGCCGAGTTGTTAGGGCAAATAGAAAAGACTCTCTCTAAGCTGGTTGAGAAAGACAAAACCATACGGGATGAATTCAAGGCAAAGCAGGTCAACACCGTTGACTTTGCCAAGAAGCTCATTGGCCAAATCGTCTTCCTTTACTTCTTACAAAAGAAGGGTTGGCTTGGTGTTGAGAAAGACCATGAATGGGGAACCGGCCCGCGAGACTTCCTCCGTCGCATGGCAAATAGGCAGTATGGCAAGTACGACAACTTCTTCAACGATGTTCTCGAACCGCTTTTCTATGACACGCTTGCTACCGACCGCGGGCATGAGGCATGGGACAAGCGATTCAAGTGTCGTATTCCATTCCTGAATGGTGGACTGTTTGAACCTCTCGGAGACTACGATTGGCGCAAGACCGACATCATCCTCCCCAACAAGCTCTTCACGAATAACGAATTTGTCGAGGAGGGCATTACAGGCACAGGTCTTCTCGATGTCTTCGACCGCTACAACTTCACAGTCAACGAAGCTGAGCCGCTCGAAAAAGAAGTTGCTATAGACCCTGAGATGCTGGGAAAAGTGTTCGAGAATTTGATTGAGGAAAACAGGCGCAAGGGGCTTGGCTCATATTACACCCCACGCGAAATCGTCCATTACATGTGCCAAGAAAGTCTTATCAACTATTTGGATACGTCTGTCAACTCCGCCGCAGGCGGATCCACCTCTGGCGGAAAGGATAAGCAACTTGTCCCCCGTGCTGATATTGAGACGTTTGTCCATCTTGGCGAGCAAGCATCATTCTTCGAAGAAGCAAGGACTTCTGGCACGAAGAGCTATGAGCGGCAACTTCCCAAGACTATCGAGGAACACGCTCGCCTCATTGACGAAAAACTGGCGGAGATCACTGTATGCGATCCAGCAGTCGGTTCCGGCGCCTTTCCCGTTGGCATGATGACCGAGATTGTGCGGGCTCGTAATGCTCTGACGCCGTACTTCAATGATCCCCGTGAACGCACTTCGTACTTCTTTAAGCGGCACGCGATTCAGAATTGTCTTTACGGTGTGGATATTGACCCTGGGGCAGTAGAGATTGCCAAGCTGCGATTGTGGCTCTCGCTGGTGGTTGATGAAGAGGATCTAAAAAAAATAAATCCACTGCCGAACCTAGACTACAAGATCGTCAATGGCAATTCACTCTTGGGGTTGCCGTACAAGTCAGCGCGGATGGCAACAATCGAAGAGCTTAAGCAGAGAATCTTTGACGAGACTGACCACACGAAGAAGGGGAAGATAAAAAGGGAAATTGACGAACTACTTGCACAGGTGTTTGCCTCGACGAAGAGAACGTTGGGATACGAAGTAGATTTCGATTTTCAGGTATTTTTCTCGGAGGTGTTTCACCTCAAAGGAGGGTTTGATGTCATCATCGGTAATCCTCCGTACTTGGAATCGCGACATCCCAACTTCTCAGAGTCTTCGAAAAACGCGTTACAGAAAGCAGTGAGATCAAGATGGGGAGACGACGCTCGCCATGTAACTCGTGGCTCTGATCTCCTTATCTACTTCTTTGAAACTGGATTGTTCCTCGTAAGCTCCAATGGAAACGTCGTCCTTATTACCCAGAACTCTTGGCTTGATACCGAATACGGCAAGAAATTCCAGGTATTCCTTTGCAAGAAGACATGGGTCCAACTCATACTCGATAGCGACTTCAAATACTTTGACAGTGAAACCGGACCCAATATAAATACTGTCATTTCCATATTTGTTGGCCGACAACCTAAAGCTAACCAAACGATTACCTTCGTCAGAACTCGCCGCAATATCGGAGACGTTGGGTATTCCTTCCTTTCAACCCAAGCAAAACATGAACAAGCTGACGTACGCAGTTATGAATACTCACATCCATTGATCACCTCTACCAAATGGGGCTTCCTCTTGGCTACACCTCAAGAGTTCCTTCATCTAATGGACATTCTTGCATCAAAAGCCACAGAGCTCAGCAAGCTAAGCCGGCATAAGTTGTCCTTCGGCCAAGGCCTTAACCTTACCAAAGATTACTTCATCGACCGCCAAACGATAATCCAGCTTCACCTTCCAAGTTCAGCCCTCTTTCCAATCCTCGGTTCTGATGACGATGCCCCCTTCAATATTTCCAAGACAACATATCATCTTGTAAATCAGCTTGCCATTGATAAACGAGATGCAAAGGTTCTCGAACAAAACGGTTACAAGCTTTTTGACCCCGGCAGCACTGGAAAGAGAGAACCAATTCTCATCATGCCTCGCGGCCTAGGAAGACATTACTGTGCTTTCAATTCTATGAATGCGTTTTCATCCAGCTGCGTAGACGTCTACGATGAGCGAGGCACAACCTCCGAAGAAATGAAACTCAATTTGTGGCTGGCACTCAATTCCTCAGTATGCTGGCTTTGGCGCGAGCTAAGCGGACGCAAGAATCTTGGTGGTGGTATGCTCAAAGCTGAGGCAATAGACATGAAACAGTTTCCAATCTATTTGGAATTCAACCGCCCACGAGAAATCAAATCGATTTTTGAATCACTCAAGAAACGCAATGCCATGGAGACGTTGACTGAAATTGACTCCGATGAACATAGGCGAATTGACCGCTTAGTTTTTGAATATCTGGAAATCCCTCAACAAGAGGCTGATTATTTTGTTTCTCTCCTTAAGAACACTATTGCAAGACGATCCACAAAATCCAAGACATGAATTACGTCCTGAGAACAAATATTTCGGAAGGAGCCCGGAATGCCTGCCATAATACTTTTGGAGTACATAGTAGCTCAATATCAACACAGAAATGTATCTGTCGCGATCAATTCGAGGAAAGTTAGGCAGCATAATCCTGCCATCGTCATTGCACGGGCTTCCGGGCTATTCGTATGGCAACTACGTGGACTTCATTTGGGTGATGTTGAAACAGTTTCCGGTCAGGCAAGAGCAAACCGTATCGATTTCTACATCGGGATGGACGATCTAGATGAACAAAGGCAACTCTTTCCCCGTACACAAGCGCACTCCTTAGGTTTACCCGATGGCTTAAGAATCCCCGTAGGCCGTGAAAGGCCTGGCGGAAAGCGAATCCGATGGCGCGGGCCGGTTAGCCGAATTCACATCTCCGAAGCCAGTATGGTAATCCCCACATACAAGTTTTCGCATAACCCACAAGCCGATTGCATCCTAAATCTGGACAGAGAAACGTCGCCCTACCCGATCATGAGCGACAATGATTCGAGAACTACGAGGGAATTACATTTCGGTCTCGAACATGACTTCAATGTCCGTCAAAGCGCTACGCTTAGGATACCAAGGATAGAATTCAAGATGACTTCACGACAATATGCTACGGTGCTGGAAGCTTTGGACAATAGCATAGCCCGTCATCGGATCTAAACGTGCTATTGCAATCTCAATACATCACAAAGGCGAAAACGTATGCCGAGGAATTGAAAACAAAATATCCCGACGATGCATTGACCGACCATGCCCGAATCTTGATGGGCGAAGAGAGCCAGTCTGCATCTGCCGAACAAATTGCGTCCGAACAGAACAGGAATACTGCGGAGCAAGAACTAGCTCTAAAGAGCTACCCCAACCCCTTCAACCCCTCAACGCAAATCCGGTACAGCATCAAAGATGCTGGATATGTCTCGCTGAAGGTGTATGACTTGCTGGGGCGCGAAGTTGCCGTGCTCGTTGACGAGGAGAAACAGCCGGGCGCATTCACCATCGAGTGGAACGCCGGTCATCTGCCGAGCGGCATGTACTTTTCACGGCTGGAGAGTAGCGGCAGAGCAATCATTCAAAAGTTGTTGCTGGTGCGTTGAGAACAAGGTATGATCCTATGCAATTGTCACTGCCCCGTAGACCAAGCGGGGCAGTTTTGTTTCCTGCACTTTAGACTTTCAACTTGAAACTTGAGACTTAATTACACACCCGCCCTTGCTTTTCCGCCGCTTTTCACGTACTATATTCCGCAACAATTCTGTGCACTGAACTCATACATGACCCTTCTTCAACGGTTCCCGCTGTTACTCTTCCAGCCAGACTACGCGACCTCCGACCTGTACGATTCTCCCCCGCTCAAAGATGCGTTCATCATGGTATGTCTGTACGCAGTGATCTCATCTCTGAAAACGCTCGTCGGCGTCATCATCACAACCGATAGCATACGTTTCGCTCTGTTCACGTTTTTCGGGTCTGTCGCGCTGGTGTTTATCACGTGGATATTCTTAACGTTTTTCTTTCACTTTGTTGCAGATATGCTCGGCGCAACAGGGGAGTTGCATAACGCCGTTACGTTCGTCGGGCTTGCCGCAGCGCCGAACGTCGTCGTCTCCGTGCTGAGCCTGCTTATTATGATTGTCAACATGGTCTTTTTCCCCGACCAGCCGCACGAGATGCTCCAGATGGGCGACTTCGGGCTTTCAATGCTCGGCATGGTGTGGGGTTGGCCCGGAATGCTTTGCTACTTCGGACTCAAAAACGCTCAGCGTCTGAGCTCCATAAAATCATTGCTTGTCGTGATGCCGGTGTTCTTCGGATTCGCGCTGCTCGAAATAACGCAGTCGAACTATCTCAAAATTATCATTCCAAACTAAGGCTAAACGAAGGAGCGTGTTATGCGGGTGTCACAACAAATAATCTGCATTCTGAGTCTTGCGCTTATCGCCTTTTCCTGTCAGCCGGCCCCGGATTCGTACGATATCCTGATTACCAACGGCAGAGTGGTGGATGGCACCGGCAACCCGTGGTACCGCGCGGACGTCGGCATTCGCGGCGATAAAATTGTCGCCATTGGAAAGCTGGGCGCGGAGCGGGCAAAGCACATTATCAATGCAGAAGGCAAAATGGTCAGCCCCGGTTTTATCGATATGTTGGGGCAATCGGAATTGACGCTCTTTATCGACAACCGCGCGATGAGCAAAATATCGCAGGGCATTACCACCGAGATCACGGGCGAGGGCGAATCCCCCGCGCCGGTGAATGAGCGCATCCTCAGCGAGTGGAAGCCGTTCCTCGACAAATACAATCTGAATGTTGATTGGACGGATTTCGAGGGGTACTTCAGGCGCCTCAAAGCACACAAGGCGACAATCAACATAGGCGTGTTTGTCGGCGCGACGCAGTTGCGGGAGTATGTGATCGGCTTCGATAACCGCGAGCCGACTGCCGAGGAATTACAACAGATGAAAGACCTCGTGGACCAGGCAATGCACCAGGGGGCGCTCGGCTTAAGTACGTCGCTCGTGTACGCGCCGGCAGTTTATGCGAAAACCGCCGAGCTGATCGAATTGGCGAAAGTCGCCGCCGAGCATGGCGGTATTTACATTTCGCACGTGCGTGACGAAGGCGACAAGCTTGTGCAGTCGGTGTTGGAGGCGGGGGATATCGGGCGCGAAGCAAAATTGCCTGTACACATCTGGCACTTGAAAGTCAGCGGCAAGCGTAACTGGGGCAAGATGCTCGATATTCTGAAACTGATCGAAAGCCATCGCAAGCAGGGCATCGACATGACCGCCGATTTGTACTCCTACACTGCCGGAGCGACCGGCCTGAGCGCAACAATGCCCGGCTGGGCTTTGGAAGGCGGGAGCAAGAAACTGCTCGAGCGCCTGCAGGATGAAATCGACAGGGGCACCATCCGCGCGCAGCTGCAATCCGATAAATTCGACCGGCAAAATTTTTACCGCGATTCGGGTCCCGAAGGCGTCCTCATCAGCAGCGTGTACGACCCCGCGCTCAAAAAGTACGAAGGCAAGCGGTTGAGCGAAATCGCCAAGGACGAAAAAAAGGATCCCATCGATGTGTTATTTGAACTGCTGGAAGCCGACTCCGCGCGCACGGGAGCGATTTATTTCATGATGGGCGAGAACGACGTGCGCCTCGCGCTCGCGCACTCGTGGACAAGCTTCAACACGGACTACAACGGCGTCGCAACAGACGGTCCTTTGAGCACGGCAAAGCCGCACCCGCGCACCTACGGCAGTTTTGCGCGCATCCTTGGCAAGTACGTGCGCGAGGAAGGCGTCATGACGATGGAGGAAGCCATCCGCAAAATGACCTCGCTTGCCGCGAGCCGCGTTGGCCTCAAAGACCGCGGCGTGCTCAAGCCCGGCTTCTACGCGGATGTGGTGGTATTCGACCCGGCGACAGTGACCGACAAAGCGACGTTTGAAGAGCCGCACCAGTATTCGGAGGGTATCGAGGTTGTGCTCGTGAACGGCCAGCCGGTATGGGAAAGCAAAGCGTTCACCGGTAACCTGCCCGGCATGGTGCTAAGAGGCCCTGGGTATATAAGGTAAGAGTATTGAATTTGGCGAAGGTCATTAACCGAGCCAATAAAGAAACACACCACCAATTTGTCATTCCCGAATGTTTTAATCGGGAATCCAGCAGGTAGATGCTTGCTTATCCCGTAGGGATTCCTACGGAAAAGTCTGTGGGCACGACAGCCATTATTTTTGAAACCCAAAGGTATCAAACAAAAAGCACCCCGCCGAGGCGGGGTGCTTTTTTTACTTCTATTTCTCCCGGGAAGGAGACCGGAAGAAATATTTTTAAGTTTTAACCCCGCTCACCAGACCCGGAGTCGGTCCCGGCTAACATCACGGAATTTGCCATGGGGTGCAAATCCGCAATCACGGGAAAATTCCGAGCTACGGGACTGGTTCGCTATAGGGATTTAGTCAAGAGTTACAATTGTGGTGGGGGATAAAAAATCCGACATCGAACGCCCCCAGCGCTCAAGGTCGGATACGAAGACCATCGTTAAATGTTCTTATCGAGCTCTGTTCGCGCCGCGCTCATCGCCGCGGTTTCGGCGTCCCGCAATGTTTTCCCTTCACCCCGTGCGATAACATCCCCCTGATGGATGTTATCCACGGTGCAATAGTACGTCCCGTCCAGCTTGTAGCAGGTGAGACGGACTTTATGCGGCGGAAGGGATTCCTGCCGCTGGAGATATTCTTCCGCTAAATGTGGTGCTAAGTTTGATTTCACAACTACATTACTGTCGGAGGGGGCTAAAAGTTGCTGAAAGTTTCAACGTTGGAGGGAAAAATCGCTATTAGCTCGCATTAGAGAAGCTCATGCAGCCGACCCTATGCCGAGATGCCACCTTGCCAGTGTGGGAAAAACCTGCCTGCCGGCAGGCAGGTCCAAGCCTGTTTGGGGAATTTCCACACATACCGTAAGGAACGGTCTAACCCCCTAAATGGCTTCGGGAGCAAAGCACCCTCCCAGACTATCGTTTTTTTAGCGGATTTTACGGCTTTTCAACACACGCGTCCAGTGGACAATCTGCTTCTTCACCTCTTGCGGCGAGGTGCTGCCGGCGGATTTCTTCTGATCGGCGCTATACATGGGGATGATGAAATCGAAGACGTCCGACTCAAACTTATCGGAGAACGT
>JAKEEG010000083.1 GCA_022616555.1 Ignavibacteriota bacterium
CGGAAACATCGACAGTGATGGGCTTTTGCCTGTTCAACAACGTCGCTATCGGCGCGCGGTACGCTCAGAAGAAATACGGCGTGGAGCGCGTGACAATTCTCGATTGGGACGTCCACCATGGCAACGGCACGCAGGAAATTTTTTACGCAGATGATTCTGTCCTCTATATTAGTTTGCATCAATATCCATACTACCCCGGCACGGGAGCAGTAAGCGAGCGCGGCAGAGGCAAAGGGGAGGGCTTCACGCTTAATTGTCCCATGCCAGCCGGCAGTGGTGAGAAGGAATATCTTGATGCGTTCCATTCGACCATCCTCCCCGCGCTGCACAAGTTCCAGCCCGAATTGTTGATGGTTTCCGCGGGTTTCGATGCTCACAAAGACGACCCACTCGCGCACATTAATTTGACGGAGAATTCGTTTGGCGAGCTGACCAAGCTTTTGATGGATGTCGCCGATAAGCACAGCGGCGGGAAAATCGTTTCCGTGCTGGAAGGCGGCTATAATTTGGATGCGCTGGCGAGAAGTGTGGAGAGGCATTTGGTGGAGTTGGTGAAGTAGCTTGACATCCTCCCCGCGCCGTCGTATATTACAGTAGTTCTTTCACATAGCAGTTAGAAGTTTTTCCGTTAGGGGTGTCCCACACAGTACAAGGGACTGAGATCACACCCTTCAACCTGATCTGGATTATGCCAGCGTAGGGAAACGGGAGACAGCTTTTCTTGAAGCCGGTTTCCTTGTGGATCTCATCCTCTCGGAAAGCGGCTTTTTGTTTTTTTATCCTCCCCTTACCCCTCAATGAGGGGGATAAAGGGGGAGGATCTTAGCTCAGGAGATCATCATGAAAACACTATCGCTTCTTCTCTCTATCTTTTTATCAGTTACAACCGCGCAATCACAAAACACCGGCACAATCACCGGCATAGTTATCAACAAAGAAACCAATCGCCCCCTCGAAGCGGCAAACGTGTTGCTTCAGGGTACAACAATCGGCACAAGCTCCGGACAGGATGGGTCGTTTCTGTTGGAAAACATTCCGGCCGGAGAATATCGCTTGGTCGCGAGCTTCGTCGGCTACGCGACACACCGCCAGAATTTCGTGATTACTGCGGGGCAAACGTTGAATCTCCGCATCGCGCTCGAGCCCTCCATCATCCCCGGCAAGCCGGTGATCGTCACCGCGACGCTCGCACGAGAGCGCGAAACGCCTGCCACATTCTCATCGCTGAGCAATGAGGAAATCCAATACCGCTACACGTATCAGGATATTCCGCTGCTGCTCGCGGAGCTTCCCTCCACTACATATTATTCGGAAAGCGGCAACGGGCTGGGCTATAATTATATTAACATCCGGGGATTTGACCAGCGGCGACTTTCGGTGATGATCAACGGCATCCCGCAAAACGACCCGGAAGACCACAATGTGTACTGGCTGGATTTTCCGGACTTACTCGCGAACACGGAGGATATCCAGGTGCAGCGCGGCGCGGGCAGCGCGTTCTACGGTCCGCCAGCAATCGGCGGCTCGGTGAATCTTGTCACGTCGTCGTTCTCTGCCGAGCCGAAAATTTCTTTGGAAGCCGGGCGCGGCAGTTATAATACCGAACGCTTTTCGCTCGCAGCGCATTCGGGCATTGTCGAGAGCAAATATACTTTCACCGGAAAGCTGAGCAGGTTGAAAACCTCCGGCTACCGGGACCAGTCGTGGAGCGATTTCAGCGCGTACTATCTCAGCGCAGCGCGCTACGATGAGAACATGACGACACAGATTAACTTGTATGGCGGACCGTTTAAAGACCATCTCGCGTACTACGGAATTGCGAAATCCGATATCAAAGATAAAGCCAACCGCAAAGCCAATCCGATCGTACGACCGGAGGAAATTGAAAACTTCAGCCAGCCTCATTACGAACTTCTGCACGAATGGCGTGTAGGCGAGAACACAACGCTCAACAACACCATTTTTTTAATTGAGGGAGAGGGATTTTTCGATTTCGACGCATCATGGGCGGATACGACAATGCTGCGGCTTACCGGTGAATATGGATTTTCTCCAACCGATAATCCCGTTAATACCATTGTTCACGCAGTAGTCGATAACCGGCATTGGGGCTGGCTGCCGCGATTGTCGTTGGACTATGACCGCGGCTCGGCAACCATCGGCGCCGAGTTGCGCGTGCATCGCTCAGATCATTATGGCAATATCAAATGGGCGCAGAATTTGCCGCCGGAGTGGAATGACCCGCGTACAGCCGATTACCGCTTCTACGAGTACCGCGGTGGGAAAGATGTTGTTTCGCTCTACGTCCAAAATCTCTATCACCTGCAGCCGAATATCAGTCTCATGACAAACGTGCAGTACGTGTTCAATCGTTATAAACTCTACGGCGAAAAATATCTCAACACGGAGTTCGATTACGATTACCATTTCCTCAACCCGCGCGTAGGAGTGAATATCAACCTGACCGAGAATCTGAACGCCTATGCCAATGTTGCCCACACATCCCGCGAACCGCGGCTCAGCAATTTGTACGACGCGACGTTTTCGTGGACAGGCGAAAGGCCACAGTTTGAACAAGTGGGCGCATGGTACGACTTCACCAAACCACTTGTAAAGCCGGAGAACCTTTTGGACATAGAAATTGGCGGAGGGTACACGACAGCGAATTATCGTCTTTCCGCTAATTTATATTGGATGGATTTCCGAAATGAAATCATCGGCAACGGTCAACTCGATTTCTTCGGTCAACCTATTACCGGCAACGCCGAGCATACACGGCACGTCGGATTAGAGCTTGCAGGAGGCGCGCAGCTTACAGAAGAGCTGACGTTCCAACTAAATGCCACGTTGAGCCAAAATACTATCGTGAAGTATACAACTCAGGAAGATGAGCAAGGTGCAGTCATTCCGGTCTCGCTTGACGGCAACAGGATCGGCGGGTTCCCGGACTTACTCGCCAACGCGCGGCTGACATACGACCGCGAAACATTTTTTGCGTCGCTCTCCATGCAGTATGTCGGAGCCTATTACACGGACTATTTTGAAAATGAGAGCAGAAAAACCGACGCGTTCACGGTCTTCAATTTTATTGCAGGCATCCGCGTGCGCAAGGTTGTTGGGTTACACGGAATTGAAGTACGGTTTCAAGTCAACAACATGTTAGACGAACTGTACGCCGCATACGGCGTGGGCGAGGAATTCTTCCCCGCCGCCGAGCGGAATTTCTTTGCAACTGTGAAATTGGAGTTGTAAGATATCAGGAAGGCGAGGATATATATCCTCGCCTTCAAAACCAATGCCTAAACGCGCGCTTATCCTCGCCAACGGCGAACCGCCGAAGAAAAGCTTACTCCAATCACTGGTTAAGCAGGCGGATATCTTTGTCTGTGCGGACGGCGGCGCGAACGCGGCGCTGAAGCTTGGGTTGAAGCCGGACGCCATCGTCGGCGATATGGATTCGATTCACGCTGAGACGCGTTCGAAATTCCAGCGCGTGCCGATGCACGAGGTCTTTGACGAAAATTCCACCGACCTTGAAAAAGTAATTATGTGGACTATCAAGCAGCACTATGAGCATATCACCGTTGCGGGCACGGCAGGCAAAAGGCTCGACCACACCGTCGGCAATCTTGGCGTGCTCGCGAAATTCTATCCCGATGCAATTATTACCTTTATAGATAATCTCGGTGAGTTAGACTATGTGGGGCACGAGCGGACTTTCGAATCGCCGCTGCATACCGTTGTGTCGCTCATTCCCCTCACGAAATGTGAAGGGGTTACAACAAAGGGATTGGAGTATGCGTTGGAAAATGATTCGCTTGAAATCGGCGTACGCGAGGGAACCAGCAATGTCGTCGTTTCCAACCCGGTTGTGATTACGGTGAAGAAAGGGAATTTGTTACTATACAAATTGCGTCCGTAACCTCCCCCTGTCCGCCATGGGCGGACATCCCCCTCGTGAGGGGGACATGTAATGCCACATTCTTTCTCCATATATAGTCCTTTTGTAAAAACTTTTGTCCCCCTCCCAGAGGGGGCAGGGGGAGGTTTTCAAAACATTGATCATCCTCACTTCACAACTGCACTCCGAATTCCTCACTCGAAATGGTAACTCTCTCCCCCATCGACTCCGCTCTCATTCTCCTCTATTTCGCGGCGGTGGTCTATGTCGGGTTTCGCGCGTCGCGGAAACAGAAATCCGACACCAACGAATTCCTGCTCGCCGGACGCACATTAACACTGCCGATGTTCGTTGCGACGCTCGTTTCAACATGGTATGGAGGGATACTGGGCGTCGGAGAATTCTCCTACAAATTTGGTATTTCCAATTGGATCGTGCTCGGTGTACCGTATTATATCTTTGCATTGGTCTTCGCGCTCGTACTTGCCAAGCGCATCCGGGCGACGAACCTACATACAATTCCCGATAAACTCGAAGCCTCGTATGACCGTAGAACCGCGCTCCTCGGCAGCGTGCTGACGTTTATTCTGGTAAGCCCCGCTGCGTATGTGCTCATGCTGGGTATACTCGTTCAACTAGTATTTGGACTTGACCTTTTTACTAGCGTTCTCCTAACCACTTTCTTGACGGTGTGCTATTTATATGCTGGCGGATTCCGTTCCGACGTTTGGGCAAACACGTTCGAGTTTGTCATGATGTTCCTCGGCTTCGCGATGATTCTTCCATTCGCGTATGCTAAATTCGGCGGACTTGATTTTATTTCTTCCAATGTCCCTTCATTCCATTTGACATGGCACGGAGGCAACTCGTGGCAGTATGTCACTGTCTGGTTCTTCATCGCGCTGTGGACGCTTGTCGACCCCGCGTTCCATCAGCGCTGTTACGCAGCAAAAGACGGGAAAACCGCACAGCGTGGAATTTTCATATCGATCCTCTTCTGGTTCTGTTTCGATTTTATGACGAGCACCGCAGGGCTTTATGCGCGCGCTGCACTGCCAGAGTTGGATAAACCACTGTTCGCCTATCCCATGCTCGCGGAGATCACACTCCCGACATTTGCTAAAGGGTTGTTCTATATCGGCATGCTGGCTACAATCATGTCTTCACTCAGCAGTCTCATGTTCATTTCGGCGACGACGATTGGAAAAGATATTGTGGGTAGAATAAAACCTGGGTGGGGGTTCTCCCAAAGTGATGCCTTCGGCACTACTCCCGAGCTTGCTGGTCGGGAACACAGCTCTCTCCCAGATATAATAAACCGGTGGACAAGAATCGGATTGGTGATTAGTTCGGTCTTCGCTATAGCTTTCGCACTCCTCTTGCCGTCCGTCGTCAACATTTGGTACGCCATCGGCACGTGCATTATTCCCGGACTGCTCGTGCCGGTGATGGCGAGTTATTTCGAGAGGCTGCGCATCCCCGCGTCGTATGCGTTTTGGGCAATGCTGCTCGGCTGGCTGACTTCGACGGGGAGTTTGATATTCGGTGTACTCAACAGCGTCCATGGCGCGCCACTGTATTTCTACCACATCGAGCCTATGTATCCGGGATTGGTGGTATCGTTGATAGTTTGGGCTGTGGGGAGAGCGAAGAGTTAGTTAAAGATTTTTTTGACCTCTGATTACTGACTTCTGGCTTCTACCTTTCCCTTCCCTCCAATCTTTTCAGCCACTGGCAGTTGCTTCAACCTGTACATCGCGAGCGCACCAAGGAACGGTCCTATCGCAAGAAACGCGAACGCCCACCGCCAGCTTACCCAATCCACGAGAACGGGAATTAACCTGATAGAAGCTATCGTCAGCAGAAAGCCCATGCACGTTTGCAGTGTGAGAGTTGTGCCGACATACTCCGGCTCTGATAGCTCTGTAATGCTGGCGGAGAATTGGGCGGAGTCCGCAACAATCGTAAAACCCCAAATCAAACAGAGAAGGAGCACAACACTTGGCGGTTGACCGAAAAGGAATCCAATCGTCAAACAACATGCGCCGCTCACCAGCATTGAAACAATCGTAATCGTTGTCCTGCCATAGCGATCGGCGAGAATACCCGCCAGCCAACTGCCAACGCCGCCGATGCCGATGACGCCGAAAGTCCCAACCGATGCCCACAGTGAAGGAGATTCGAGTCCACACACTTCAAAGCTCGCAAACAGGAAAGCAGCTATCCACGCCCACATCGCGTACAGCTCCCACATGTGGCCCAAGTACCCAAAGTTCGCCAGCCGTACTCCTTGGTCTTTCAGCGCGCGGCCGATGAAACGCCAATCAAATTTCGCCCCGGGCACATGATACGGTCCATTTCGCACGAACAACAGACAGAGCACTCCAGCTAGCACGGATGATGCAGACGCGAACAACATCGTCTGTCGCCAGCTCGAGAGCGCCGTCCCTCCGAAGACATTCAATATGTGAGGCGACGCAGTACCAACCGTCAGCGCTCCAACCATAACGCCGATCGCCATGCCCCGAGCCTCTTTGAACCATGAAGCAACGAGCTTCATGCCCGGCGGATACACTCCCGCAAGACACATGCCGGTCAAAAATCGGAACAATAACGCGGGCTCAATGCTCGTGGCAAACACGCCGATCGCAGCGTTGAATGCCGCTCCGGCAAACGCGCATGCTGCGAACAATTTCCGTGTTTCAATGATGTCGGAGAGTGTAAAGAGCGCGCTGAGGAAGGTACCGACTACGAAACCGATTTGCACCGACATCGTGAGCCAGGCTTTGTCGGCATCAGTTAATTGCCATTCAATCGAGAGCGAGGGAATCACAGCCGTTGCTGAGAACCAGAGTGCCATACCAAGCAGCTCGGCAATCGACAACACGGCAAGCATGCGGTATTTCATGGGAATGGAACCCGGTCCCCCTCTCCCTGCACGGGAGAGGGGTTAGGGGTGAGGGTACATTACTTCGTATCCAAAATCAACGGCAAGCCTGTTTTGCCGCCGCCGATGACGATGACTTTCGTGTTCTGCGAGTTTGCCAGCTTCTCCGTCGCCTCGATGCCCTTCCATGTGAGCAATTGATTGTTGAGGCCGCGGGAAACAATAGTCTGGAAATCGGCAATACCCTGCGCCTCGATGCGCTTGCGGTCGGCTTCCTGTTTCTCTTTCGTCAAGACGAATTGCATGCGCTGGCTTTCCTGGTCGGCGCGCTGCTTTTGCTCGATCGCTTCGGTGAGCTGGGACGGCAATCCAACGTTACGGAGAGGAGTTGATTCAACGATTACCCCACGAGCCGCAACCGCCTTTGCCAGTTCCGCAAGAATGGAAATACCCAACTGTTCCCGCTC
>JAKEEG010000084.1 GCA_022616555.1 Ignavibacteriota bacterium
GAGCTTTGGTACGCCCGCGCAGACGCGGAATACAATCTCGGCAGAATACGAGAAAGCCTCGAGAGTTACCGCATGGTGCTGCGGCTCGACGCGAAGAATGCCGAGGCGTGGCTCGACTATGGCGAGACTTTGTACGAACTTGGCGAGCTCTCCGAAGCCCAGAGCGCCTTGGAGCAATCCCTCACACTCAGCCCAGACTTCGCTGCGGCGCATTACACGCTCGGCAAGACATTATTTTCACTCGGGCGCATCGAACAGTCGCTCAAGACATTTCATCGGGCTTTTGAGATTCACCCCGACTTGAAGACAGTATTCCGAGAAGAGTACCCCGAGCTGAAAAACTCCCGCGACTTCGCTAAGCTGCTGAAGAAATAGCTTCTTTCCTTTTATACTATTCCGTATTTTGTTCATACTCTGGCTCCTAAGCTTGCTTGGGAGCCAACCCTTTCGTTCTCAAGCAGAGCTTGGGAGCGAGAATATCAACAACACAGCCCATATGTTTTACGCCATCATCGGCAAGCCGATACAACATACGCGTTCACCGCTCATGCAGAATACCGCTCTTCGGGCAGTCGGGCTGACGCACGAATACCGCGCGGTTGAAATCGACCCGGCATATCTCGAGCGCGATGTGCGTAAGTTGGTGACCGACGGCTGCGCTGGCTTTAATGTGACAATTCCCCACAAGCAAGCTGTGATTCCGCTTCTCAGTGCAATCGACCCCGAAGCGAAAGCCATTGGCGCAGTCAATACCGTTATCGTTAAAAATGGCTCGCTCCGTGGTTATAATACAGATATAGACGGCTTCCGCTCATCACTGTTACCGCACAAAGAACAGATCCGCGGGAAGCACGCACTCCTTATCGGAGCCGGTGGTGCCGCTCGGACTGCGGTCTATTCCCTGGTAAATGACTTTCATCTTACGCATCTCACAATCGCAGCGCGTACACCCGATAAAGCTCGCGTCCTTGCAAATACATTCTCGGAACGCGTGCCGATTTCCGTATGTTCATTTGAAGAGGCGGAGTTGCTCCCGGCAGTAAAGCAAGCGGCAGTGATTGTGAATTCAACTCCCATCGGCATGCACCCAAACACCAACGCATCGCCGCTCCCCGCAACGATGAAGTTCCATAACGAGCAGATTGTCTTTGACTTGATTTACACGCCTTTGCAGACTACATTATTACTCCGCGCTTCCGCCAACGGGGCAACCACCGTTAACGGACTGGAGATGCTCATCCAACAGGGCGCGCGGGCATTTGAGCTGTTTACCGGCAAACAGATGCCTATAGACATAGTAAAAGAAGCTGTGCTGAAATCATTATCACAAAGTAGCTGAGTACCAAGTAGAAAGTAATAAGTAGAGACCTCTGAAAAACTATTTCTCGCAAAGACGCTAAGGACGCTAAGGCTTGTTTTAATTGGATTTTGCATCTTTGCGGACTCCGCGAGCTTTGCGAGAGAAATGTTTTGTAAATTTATCAGGAGTCTCAGGTAGTATAACTCGAAACTGGAAACTCGTAACTCGGAACTCTTAATTTGTTAAACAACGACCTACACATAAAGTATTTAAGCTTACAGTCGATTCTCCGCGAGATGGGCAGCGCCGCTATAGGGTTCTCCGGCGGCATTGACAGCACACTCCTCGTGCGCGCGGCTACGGACGTGCTCGGCGATAACGCGCTTGCCGTCATCGGCCGCTCGGAGACATATCCCACACGCGAGTTCGAAGAAGCCATCGCGCTGGCGGAAAGCTTCGGCTCGCGCTACCGTGTCGTCAACACAGAAGAAACCGATGACCTGAAATTCAAAGAGAATCCCCCGGACCGCTGCTACTTCTGCAAGAACGAGCTCTTCGGCAAGCTTGGCGGCATCGCGCAGGAAGAAGGCATTCGCTGGATTGCGGACGGCACGATTACCGACGACCTTGGCGATTTCCGCCCAGGCATGCGCGCTAAATCCGAAAACAACGTGCGCTCACCGTTGCTCGAAGCCGGGCTCTCGAAAGACGACGTCCGCCTCATCGCTCAACATTTGAATATCCCGACGTGGGACAAGCCATCGTTCGCTTGCCTCGCGTCCCGCTTCCCGTATGGATTTGGCATTACCAAGGAGAACCTTATGAAAATCGACGCAGCTGAAACATTTTTACGCGACCATGGCTTCCGCTTTTTCCGTGTCCGGCACCACGACGATAAAACCGCACGCATCGAGCTTGGTAAACAGGACTTCCACCGCGTGTTCGACGACAACTTCCGGGCAGAATTGGTGGCGCATTTCAAAGGCATCGGCTATCATTATGTCACACTGGACTTGCAGGGCTTCCGCTCCGGCAGCATGAATGAAACTTTGACCACAGAGCAAAAAGAAGAGTATCTCAAGGTAAAGTAGTCGGCTTTATCCTTTCATCGGATTTTTATACTTGCTGTCTCGGGATGGATCGTGACAGCCAAAGTATGCCACACCCCTCGCTCTGCGCTTGACTTTGCCTTCCCCATTCTGTAGCTTTGCACCTATCGAAGAACCAATCGTCAAGAATGAGAGGAAGGTAAGTGAAGTCGTTCCATTGGTTACTTGCTCTGCTTTTCTTTATCCCGCTTAGCGCATCTGGCCAAGTACTGCCGTTTCAGATTTATACAACAAGAGACGGACTTATTTCTAATTCAGCAGTTGCACTCCTACAAGACAGCAAAGGCTATCTTTGGATCGGATCTTATAACGGGTTCAGTATTTTCAACGGCTTCGAGTTCACAAACTACTCAACCTCTGAGGGTTTCCCTTCCGGCCACGTAGGCGCTTTTGCTGAGAGCAAACAATTCCCCGGCACAATGTGGATAAGCACCATTGGCGGCGGGATAGTACAATTTGCCGACGGAAAATTTCTGCAGTTTAAGCTCGGTTCGAACGAACAGCACAACCAGGTCGGAGCCCTTATGGAAGACAAGCGGGGCGTCCTCTGGTGCGGGACGAACAACGGCGTGTTCCAATTCAAGAACGGCGAGTTTACCCAGTTTGCCGCTTCCGATTCGATCGGCTCCGTGTTGCGTATCGAAGGAATAGGCGACAGCCTGATCTGGATCGCTTCGCGCGACCGTGGCGTGTTTTGCTACGCGGTTAGAGGAAACGACTTCGAGCGTATCAACACAGAACATATCTCTCAAGCCCTTCGCCATCGATCGTTCTTGATTGCCAAAGACTTCCAGGGAAACCTATGGATCACTGACCATGAACAGAAAATCCTCCAGGTAGTCGGCACCCGTATCGTTCGCATCATTACACTTCCGAACCCTCGATTTGGCTTTCAAGCATTCTTGCCGGACTGGAAAGGTAATCTCTGGCTTGGCACAGTAAAGGGGCTCTATAAAGTAGTTCCAGACACACCGCAAGTACACATTGTCCAGTACGGTCTAGAAAACGGCTTGCCAGAAAGCCTCGTACTTCCGGGTCTGGTTGACACAGAAGGCAACCTGTGGATCGAAAGCTTTAGCAAGGGGCTCGTCAAGCTGACGGACGAAAGCACCGTATCTTTCAAACTCACAGCTTCGCCGTACGTGATGAATAATTCTACAGCACGAGCGGACAGAAACGGCAGATTCTGGGTCGCTACGCCTGAAGGACTGTGGGAAATTTGGCAAACCACCGAAGGAAGTTGGCGCTCATACATCCACCCAACACCCGACGAGGGCAAATACGGTTTTTATAATGCATTGTTCATCGATGCTCAAGGCTACCTTTGGACAAAATTCTGGAAAGGACAACTGCATCGCTATCGCGTTCACACACGTGTCAACCGGCATTCGCTATTACAACGTGTCACTGAATTTGAGCCGGGCGTTCACTACCCAACAAGTTTGTATAACTGTTTCACAGTCGACCGACATGGGCGCGCGTGGTTTGGAATTGAGGACAGGGGCATTGCTATCCTCGACCCAAACCGACAGCAACCGCTGATTCGTTTTCTCAAGCCGGAGGATGGCCTTACAGACTTACGAATACGCGCCATGGTTGAGAATTCCGATGGGACAATGGTTCTCGGCGGAACGACAGGCGGCGTTTTCATGGTGCCGCTCTCATTACATTCATCAGATTCCATACGTCAATATACGACAAAAGACGGTTTACCAACAAATGCCATCAACGCGCTATGGCAAGACCAAGGCGGCACGTTGTGGATCGGTATGCGACGAGGACAAATTGCCACTTTGGTCAACGGAATCATTAATCCGAATCCTGAGGACTCGTTCATCCGCAACACAGCCATCTGGGGTTTCGGCGAGACACTAGACGGGAAGCTTTGGGTTGGGACACAAAAAGGACTCGTTACCCTCGACAAGGAGTCGTGCGCTATCTCCGCACAAAATATTGCATTGATAGGAAGCCCTGTGTACTCATGTGGCGAAACAGAAGCCGGCCTTATATGGTTTGTTTCTGACGAGGGGTTTAAAGTCTTCGACCCGAAGCTCGTGAATACGACAGCCACTTCGTCACCCATCCACATCACAAAATTCACTGTCGCAGGCAAGAATGTAGAGCACCAGTCAGGGCTTGAATTCCCCGCCGAAGAGAACAACTGCGTTGTTGAATTCGTCGGCATCTCCTATCGTTCTGAACGAAATATCAGTTATGAATATAAGCTTGAACCGGCAGACGTTACGTGGAGCGCGCCGACGCGAAACCGTTCAGTGAGCTTCGCGGCCCTCCAGCCCGGCAGCTACCGATTCTTCGTACGAGCTGTGACTGGCGAAGGGCACGTGAGTACGGAAGCTGCTTCACTTGATTTTACCATCCTCTCCCCGTGGTGGCAAAGTTGGTGGTTCACGTTGACTGCAGGAATTTTCACTGTGAGTCTCGCAATAACATTCTATCGTTACCGCGTTCGGCGGCTGCTCGAACTTGAGCGGCTAAGAACCAGTATCGCCACCGACCTCCACGACGACATCGGCTCCACGTTAAGCAGCATTTCGGTATTAAGCGAAATGGCTCGCCGCGACGTATCAAAATCCTCGAGCAAAGCAGCCAAACAGTTAGACCGCATCGGTTTGAGTGCCCGCACCATGCTTGACGCGATGGACGACATTGTCTGGACAATCAACCCAGAAAACGATTCATTGAACAATGTGACTGCACGACTGCAAGAATTCGCCGTACAAGTATTTGAAGCACGAAAGATTAAATTCAAAGTACAGCTTCAAGAGCGCCCCACGCTCAAACTCTCGATGGAGAAACGCCGAAATCTCTACCTTATCCTCAAAGAAACGCTCAATAATGTCGTAAGGCATTCCAAGTGCCGCCGCGCCTCACTCAAGATGCACGAAGCAGGCGGGATGCTGACTTTTACAGTCTCTGACGATGGCATCGGCTTCGCCTCCTCTGACCACACATTGGGTAATGGATTGACGAATATGCGCAAGCGAGCCCAGGTAATTGGGGCGACACTTACGGTCGAATCGAAAAAGCGTAAAGGCACAACGGTATCGCTTGCACTGAAAACCACATAACTATGCGGTTGTGTTACACACATGAGTGCCGTATCGTGTGCAACAAACCCGCTTGTACGTTACCAGAGAGCAATGAAAATCAAAGTCGCCATTTTTGAAGACCATCCCGACCTCCGGGAAGGATTGAAGCAGTTGATTCAAAACACCCCGGGACTCAAATGCGTTGGGGCATGGGATAGTTGCGACTATTTAGTCATTCGGCTCTTGCAAAACGAACCTCATGTTGTGCTGATGGACATCGGCCTTCCGGGAATTTCCGGCATTGAGGGCGTGCGGCAGCTCAAAGCGCATTTTCCGGCCATCGATGTTATCATGCTGACAGTGTACGAAGACGACGCAAAGATCCTTGATTCGATTTGCGCCGGTGCATCAGGATATCTTTTGAAGAAAACACCGCCGGCACAAATCTTGGAAGCCATCAAGGAGATTCGCAACGGCGGCGCGCCAATGACGAGCAGCATCGCTCGCAAGGTCCTTGCGCACTTCCAGCACCACTCCCCAAATCCGACTGCCGACTACCAATTGTCTGAGCGCGAACAGCAAGTCCTCGCTGACCTGGTGAAAGGCTTCAGTTACAAAATGATAGCTGAGAGCCAGTTCATCAGCATCGATACAGTCCGTTCGCACATCAAGAATATTTATTCCAAACTTCAAGTCCATTCGAAGACAGAAGCCGTCGCGAAAGCGCTCAAATCGAAACTTGTCTGACAACCTATGGAACATCCACTTCTCCTTACCGCCGCCGCACTCGCTTTTATTGTGGGACTTGCGCATTCAGTTGCCGGCGAGATGTTTATTTTTCGAAACATTGTCAAAGATCAACTTCCCCCATTGAGAGGGAGCGCTGAGTTCACCTATCGTACACTTCGAGCGGTTTGGCACGTTGCCACTGCCGCCTTCTTTGGATTCATCGCACTGTTATTGCATCTCGCATTATCCATACAACAAAACTCTCTGGCGGAGTTCGTTCAACTTGTCTCCGCTGTCTCATTCCTCGTCTGCGCACTCATCATGGCAATCGGCACGAAGGGTAAACATCCGGGCTGGATTGCATTTTTCGTGATAGCCCTGTGTGTCTGGCTAGGGTGATGCAGGTTTCCCTTTGCGTGCTTAACCTCTGCGTCCATTTCTAGTCGTTTCCGTCACTATACTAACGCAATTCCCCCTGTTCAAAACCACATATCTATGCGATTGTCACTACCGGCAGACAATCGCATATTACTGGGCATTTTTTCCACTTATCATTTTCTGGAGGTTGTATGAAACGTTTAATCACAGTACTAAGCTGCGTTATACTTTTGACGGCGGCAGCATCGAGCCAGAGTGCAAAGCTTATCTCGACAGACCACCTCGCTGCTATGATGAAGGAGAAAACCGTCAGCGTCGTCGATATGCGCTCGGACATCGCCACGTATTTAAAAGGCCATGTTCCCGGCGCGGTGTACCTGCACTACGAAACACTGCGCCTTGCTGGCAACGGCGTGCCCGCCGACTTGATGACGGGCGAGGCTTATGCCGCATTGTTTTCGCGGCTTGGGTTTCGAATGGATCAACCGGTTGTGATCTACAGCGCCGGCGAAGCCAATAACTTCTACGCAACATTCCTTGTGTGGATCCTCGACGGCTTCGGCCACCAGCATACGTTCCTGCTGGATGGCGGATATGAAAAATGGGCAAAGGACAACCACACCATCGAGAAAAAATACCCAAAAGTGCGCGCAACAAACTTTCCCGCTAAACCATTCGAGCTGAAAATCGTTCGCCTCGACGCGGTGAAAAAAGCGATGGAGTCCAAGAGCGCGCTGCTTGTCGATGCGCGGCCTACGCCGCAGTTTGAGGGCAAGGAAGGCTTGCAGATGCGGCTCGGCAGAATCCCGGGCGCCATCAGTCACCCGTGGTCCAGCGACCTCAAACAAACGGAAACCGGAAAAGTCTTCAAATCCATTGCAGACTTGCAGGCGTCCTACGAGCAACAAGGCATAACCAAAGACAAGCACATCCTGGCATACTGCAATACAGGCACTGAGGCTTCGCATTTGTATTTCGCATTGCATACGCTGCTGGGGTACAAGCATGTTAAAGTGTACGTGCCGTCTTACACCGAATGGTCTGAGCGCGAAGAGCTGCCAATCGAAACCGGGCCGGCAGTAAAAGCCAATTAAGTGCTTTTGCGTCTTCGCAGCTGAGTTTTTTATTGAATACATGGAGTTCACAGGGGGACAACCATGGATCATTTTCTCAAACAGTATGTGATACGCATTCTCGCGTCCATTGTGATCGCACTCTGGACCGGATGCAAGGGCGGGCCAATAGAAGAACTGGGTGATCCCGACGATACCCCCACGCTTGCAGACTGTTGGACTCCCATGGAGCCATCTTCGACGTCGCTCATCGTATACGTCAGCACAAGCGGGAATGACGCCAACGACGGATTAACAGAACAAACGCCGAAACAAACCATCGCGGCAGGATTTGCCCTCCTCCGCGATGGTTTTCCTGATTGGCTGTTGTTGCGGCGCGGTGATACGTTCACATTGGCCGCCACGTTCACTTGGAATAAGTCTGGCCCTGCCTCTGCAAGCGACGGGTGGATGCATCTCGGCGCGTACGGAAACGAAACCGACCCGCGCCCGGTGATCGACACAGGGGAGATCACTGCGTTCATGGTTAACCCCGGGTTTGGCTCCACAAAAATCATGCGCAACATCGCGTTCACGGATATCCATCTTCTTGCGTCCACAAGAATGAATAACCCTCCTGCCGCCACAACGTCAGCGCGAGGCATCCATCTGCTTGCCACGAACTGGCAAGGCACCGGATATCCTTTTTCTAATGTGCTGGTTGAGAACATGAAATTTCAAGGCTACAGCATCGGCGTCGAGACAGCCTCAGGCACAGAAGACCTCCTCGTGCGCAGCTGCATTTTTTATTATATCTTTGTGCCGGACGGCTCGACCGGCGGCGCCTTCGGTTGGATTGGCTCGCCCACTGGTGCGCTGTTAGAGAATAATATTTTTTATCAGATCCAATCATCAGACATTCCTGGCGTGGTGAACACAGCGTACTCGGGCTTCATGCATTCAGCATACATCACGGCGGATGCAAGGGACGTCGTTACCAGAGGCAACATCGTCATCAAAGCAACAGAAGCGTTTATGCAGCGCGCCGGCGGAATTTACTCACGAAACGTCGGCGCGCACTGCGCTGTAGCCGGGCTTCTCGGTCAAACGTGGGGTGTAACTCCGCCCCCGGGCGGCGTAGAGGTAACATTCGAGGAAAGCCTGTTACTGAACGCATTCGACCAGCCCTTCTACCTTGGGAACACGGCAAACGGCATAGTGCGTGATAACCTGCTGGTGCGGGACCAACAAGGCACATACACATTTGGGGTTTCTTTAGTGCCAATCAACATTGCCGGGTCAGGCACGAATATCGGCGTGCATAATACAAACTTTTCCAACAACCACATGAGCGGCGCCATCGCGTGGAGCCAGTCGGACACAGCAAGCTTTAGCGGGCTGACATTCACCGGCAACCAAGAGAACATCGGCACAGTCAATACAAACATCGGTACTTACCTCGCCAGCATCGGATGGACGGGAAGCACTGTCGATGATTGGGCGACGCAGTTGATGACACACGACCGCGCCAATTGTACCGAGAAGTTTGAAACAGCATCAATCATTAACTTTTATCGCACACAAATGGGCCTGCAGCCATTGCCCTGACAGAACTTCACTTCAACAAGTCAACGATGGCTCGACCTAAGGCGTCTCCTATGTCTGAACTACTGAGTTTGACAGCCTTTTTTGGAACCTTGGTCTTGATTGCCGCAGCCGGAGGATTTTTTTCCAAGCAGATTGCACTGTGGCACTCGTTCGTTGTAGGAGGAATCATCGGTTGCAGCTTATTCGGCGCTGTCCTGATCCTGCCTCCACAGGAATTCGGGGTGAGCGCGGCCGCGCGAATTGCGGCTGTGCAAGGACTGGCCATGACGGCCGCGACGTTCACCGGTATCTGGCTCGGCAGGCAAGCCCGAAGGTATTGGAACAACGCCAGAGACCACCGCGCAATGCAACCCGAAGATGCTCAAGACACCCGATATGAAAAAACACTGTAACGCGCCGCCTGAAACGTTCTATGCGTCCAAGCACTTCGAACACGTAGGTTAACAGTGGGCGCATAAACCCGCTGTTTTTATTATGAACTTTCGCATTTGTGAATTGCATTTGACATTTGGTATTGGTCGTTTGTAATTCGAACCCACCCTCCTTTGCACTTCTCCGAAATCTTCTTATCTTGAAAAGAATTTTCGATTCTACAATAAGGAGTATTTCGTGAAAATCGCAAAGAACTCGGTTGTCACCATAGACTACACACTCACAGACGACAACGGCCATGTCATCGATAGCTCTGAAGGCCAGGAGCCGCTTACATATTTGCACGGCGCCGGCAATATCATTCCCGGACTTGAAAACACGCTCGAGGGCAAAAATACAGGCGACGCGGTAAAAGTCTCCGTCCCTCCCGCTGATGGCTACGGCGAGTGGGATGAAAAGAAAATCACCCAAGTCTCCAAAAAGCAATTCACCGGCATCGAGAAATTGGAAGTCGGCATGGAATTCACCGTTGAAGGCGACAAGCACGATATGTATGTCACGGTCACCAAGATTGAAGGAGACAAAGTAACCGTCGACGCCAACTACCCGCTTGCGGGCAAGACGCTGAACTTCGACGTCACTGTCAAGAATGTGCGAGCCGCTACACCGGACGAGATCAGCCACGGACATATTCACGGTCCCGGTGGACACCACTAACACCATTGCTAATTGTTGGATTGCCGATTGACGATTGTAGATTGAAAAGCATTAACATTATAACTTATCATTGGAGGCTGCTATGCGCTTGGTACTGTTTTGTGTCGCCGCGTTGTTGGTTGTGCAAGTTTCGTCAGCTCAGATTACCGTTCAGCAATCGACCATGCAGGCCATGTTCAGCGCGGGGAACCCGCTCTCGATCGATCTCGGAACAAGCCCCACAGACACGACGCTCAACATCGGGTTGCAAGGGGCAAACCGCGTGTACGACTTCAGCATGGTCAGCTTTGAGCTGTATAAAGTCGATACCATAAAACAAGTCTCGGATATCCCGTACCTTGCCTCCAGATTCCCCGGCGAAGCGGTCACTCTCACGTTCGAAGAAGGCGAAGATTCGTTCGAGAATTCAATGATCATTTTTGAAAACGATGCGGCATACAATATCGGCAATTACGAACAAATCACCCCGGATTCGATTGTGGTCACTCATGACGACCCCTACGAACTGTTTCTCAAATTCCCTATCACGTATAGCGATTCCGTTAAGAGTACCTCAACAATTACCGATTCGCTGTACGTCATGGGCGTACCCGATTCGGTACAATCCCATGTTATTCCGATCTATTACGTTGTGGACGGATGGGGAACACTCAAGCTTCCCGGCAATGAAGAATATCCCTGCCTCCGGCTTCGCTGGTACGAGGAGATACCGGATGAGAACCCAGAGACACCCGATTACCATTATTTGAGCTTCCGGTATGTTACCGAGAATGGCGTCTTTATCATTATCGATTCACAAAACGACCAACCCTTCGAGGGTGAGGTTGCGCTCGACGGTGGAATTATCCTGTTCAGGAGCTCTGCTGTCACTTCTGTTTCGGACAAGTTTATTCCGGAACAGTTTACGCTGAGCCAGAATTATCCCAACCCATTTAACCCGCTGACCAATTTCGAATTTCGGATTGGCAAAACTAACCGTACACGACATCTTCGGACGCGAGATCGCCAAGCTCGTTAACCGGGAACTCGCTCCGGGCATCCACCGCGCCACGTGGGACGCGACTGGCTTCCCGAGCGGGGTGTATTTTTATACGCTGCGGGCAGGCGGCCATACACAAACGCGCAAGCTGCTGCTGGTGAAGTAAGCGGTCTGCAATACTGCTTCGTTAGTCTTTTTTCGTCCCGCCGCCCTGAGCTCGTCTCCCGAAGGGATGCCTTCGGCAGAAGGGTCGGTGGGACGAAGCGTTTTTTTGCTCGTGTGGGCTGGCATCCGAAATCGAGGCGATGTGGGCAGGCAAGAATCAATCGAAGCGTTTAATTTCGATGCAAACCGAAAAGCTCTGCCTTTGAACTGCAACGTTATGCATCGAAATTACGGCAAGTGCAGCCGGGGTTGATTCGTGCGATTCGATTTCGGGAAGATTTCTTTGGTTACTTTCTTTCTCGGAAAGAAAGTGACTCAGCGAAGCGAATGACAATAGAACACAGCCATATTACATTTTACGCTCCATCTAATCTCTTGTAAATCAACTCGTTATACGATTTTACATTTTCATTTCATTTTTCCCTTGACATTTTCATTTATTGTAATTACATTATACTTGCGTAAAATACAGTGTGATAATTAACGTTGATGTACGCAGACGGGCCCAACACATGTGCACATCGACAACAGCAGATTCATCCTAATCACTGGCGTCCCCCTCAGCATCCCGCATCACGCATGCAGGGGCCTACGACACGAATCCTTACCCTGAGCTTGTCGAAGAGTAAGGATTCGGGCTCTGGATACTCTGGGTCGGACCCGCGGGGAAGTCGCCCGTTCCGGGTCGTGCCGAGTGAATCTATTTGTCGTCAACTCCTCTCTTGCCTCGGTGCGACGCCGATTAGGGTTTAAAAAGAAAGTGAGTAGAAAGTAGTAAGTAGCAAGTAGAAAGAGAACAGCAGAACATATCGCCCATGGCAATAGTAGCGCTCAGGAGCTCCATCAAGCCCTCGCGCGGATCCACTCTCCCTTGATGGGATAGGGAGAGGGTGAGTACTCCCCGGCAAAGGAATTACCTTATGGTAAAGAGAAGAGGTGTGTACACATGTCTGGCTACCTCGATTTCGGTCGCCCCTGCACAAAAACTCGTGCAGGCGACGTGCCTGTCCCTTTGGGAGCGCCACGTCGCCTTCCTAAGGCTTCTGACCTCTGATTACTGACCACTGACCTCTGTCTTACCCCCTCTTGACATTATTGCAGTGAAATGGTACGTTTGGTGCGGCTTTCTTTACCACTCTCCCCAAGAGCGAAAACGATACCCATGCACCACTCACACTATCTCCCACTATTTCTGGAGGCGTTATGACTCGTAGAAATTTTCTTGTACTCATCGCGGCCGGAATACTGTTTCTTGGCGGATGCGCTAAGAAAGAGTTTACGTTCCAGGACCTCGAGTCTGCTGCGGTGTACGGCTACACCGCCCAAAACGATAGCCTCGACCTTGCACAGATCAACTACACAATTGTTGACGCGCAGGATGTCCAAGTCCTGACGTCGAACATCGACTTCAATATGGTACTCGACGGCAAGGATGTCGGCTCAGTTCCGAACGCTTATCTGTATCTCAAAGACAAGCACGGGAACGTTAAAACTTACTCCGTCGTACTTGCGTGGCAATATCTTCTAGACGGAAACAAGTGGGAGGAGCTGTATCTCGTGAACGAGCCCGCCAGCCAACTACTCCAACAACACATGCAACCGTAGGAGGACGCCATGACAACCAAACCTATTATGACATCTCACATTCGACAGCTCGTTGCCGCGGCGGTTGTCGTTGTTGCCGTCTGTGCACAACCGTACGCTTTCGGGCAAAACGCCGTTACTATCCACGGCGTAGAACAACAACGGGAAGGCGATAACAACGCCGATCGCAATTGGCTGGAGTTTTTACGCGGAGAAGATATCGACCCGATCGTCTACACCTCGAAGACCGATATGGTCACTAAAATTTTAGGAAAGCTGGGACCGAACCAGTGCATCGGGGATTTATTTTGTACGGCCACGGAAACAAAGGGCTGTTCACAACCGGCAACGGGCAATCCAACCAGTTTGCACAGTGCACGTACATAGACGGCAATGAGGCGGATTGGCAGCAAGCGCTTGCGCCGCTACGTGGAAGATTCTGTGCAGGTGCGACCGTGCGGCTAGTAGGATGCAATGTTGGAGCTGGACAAGAGGGTGCAAACAAGCTCCATGCCCTCGCACAGTATCTTGGCGTCGTCGTAAGGGGACCAGTTGATCTTGTGGCGGGTCAGGGCCCTATCGAGCGGTGGCAAGAAGGCCGACCCGGAGTCGGTGCACAGGCGCCCGCGCCGTTAGAGCCAAATGACCGCGGCAAGGCAAAGCCTAAGCCGAGGTAAGTGGAAACTGGGGGGAGAAAGAAACTAACAGGCATGTCACGACAACTCAGTTGTTATTTGTCGCGACTCGTTTGATATTGCTTTCTCCTCTCTTGCTATTCTCCGCTCCGCCCTCTATCTTTTGCGCTGGATTAAAACAACACGACCCTTCGACAGGCTCAGGGTGACAATAGTATGGCAAACGTCGAACTCAAAACAAAACTAAACGACGCTAGCGTGGCGAAGTTTCTCGGCGCGGTGAAAGACCCGCAAAGGCGGAAGGATTGCCAGGCTGTCCTCAAAATCATGCAAGCGGCTACTAAGTCGCCGCCCAAAATGTGGGGCACGAGTATCGTCGGCTTCGGGACGTATCACTACATCGGCAAGAGCGGCCGCGAAGGCGATTGGATGCTGACCGGCTTCTCACCCCGCAAGCAAAACCTTACGCTCTATATTATGGCGGGGTTCAAGCGCTACCCTGCCCTCATGAAAAAGCTCGGCAAATATAAAACAGGCGTCGGCTGTCTCTATCTGAATTCGCTGGAAGATGTTCACGCTCCCACGCTCAAAGCGCTTGTTAAGGAGTCTGTAAAATTCATGACAGCGCTTTCAAAAAAGAACCTGAAGGCTAAAAAGAAATGATGTAGTATTGGAATTACGAAAACCCACCCAAAAAAAGCATGTCATTCCCGAATGCTTCTATCGGGAATCCAGGAGGTGTCCCGAAGGGATTCCTTCGGAAGATGCCCGCTTATGCCGTAGGCATTCCTACGGAAAAATCCGCGGGCATGACAAATTTATTTTTGTGATAATTATTACTCCACTACTTAACTACTCAACTACTTAACAGCATGAAGCCTAACCCAATAAAACCAATCCTCACCGCATGGCTCTTGGCGGGCACGCTAGATATCCTTGCGGCTTTCACACAGTATATGATCAAATCCGGCGGCAAAAATCCCATTGTCGTTTTGCAATTCATCGCGAGCGGCGCTGTCGGGCGCGAAGCAGCGTTCGCTGAGGGCTATGCGATGGCTGCGCTGGGACTGGCGTTCCATTATTGCTTTGCATTAGGCTGGACGTTGCTCTTTTATTTTGTGTATCCTCGACTCAAATTCCTTTCCAAAAATCTCTACCTCACTGCGTTCGGGTATGGTATTGTCGTTTGGATTGGCATGACGCGCCTAGTGATTCCGTTAAGCCGCATCAATCAAGGGGAGTTTAACATTAGCAGAGCCTCTGTCGCCGCGGGGATTTTAATTGTATGCGTCGCACTGCCGATTTCGTTGGTGATTGGCAAGTATTACAATCGGGTCACGGAGTATTCTAAATAATTACGTCACCCGAACCTGCCTACCGGCAGACATGCTTGTTTCGGGGTCTATACATATGATGCTGAAACAAGTTCAGCATGACGTTAGTCGACAGTATCGCTAAAAATCCTCGTCTTAATTTTACAAAAAAACAAGCTGCCCGCCGAACGACGGGCAGCTTTTAGTTGACTGAAGCATGAACCATCAACAGAGAGCGCTCCCCGTTGACGGGGTTCCCTTAGTCTTTCGAGCCGTGGCTCTTAGAACTGTGGGATTTGGAACCGCTGCTCTTGCTCCCCGAGCTCTTTGAGCTATGGGAGCCTTTTGAGCCACCGCTTGCGGACGCAGAGGCGTCGAGACCGATTCCGATTCCGACTCCCAACCCTCCGCCCGGAGCGATGCGTTGTTCCAGCGTCTCCAGTTCAAGATTTAGATGTTTCATACGTCTCACCTCCTGTTCGTTGTTTGGATATTCTCCTAGCCGAGATCTCCAATGCGTGCAAGGAGAATCTGTATCGTAAGGCAAGCCATTCCCTCCTTTCGTATTAGGGATCGAGCAACATGTGCTGTCTGAGTCTAGAGTTATTTTACCAATGTGCGTTTAACAACAGCGTATGGCGGAGGTAGAGAGGATGCAACTGTGCAACGGACGCTTTTGTATCAAATTCATTTCTCAGCTCTTATCGGTTTTAACGCTCTTGGATTGGAAAGAGTTTCGTTGAGTTCAAAGAAAAATCTCGCACGAGCGCGAAAAAGTGTCACGGAAATGTACGAGTGTTCGCGTGAGTCGTCAGCTTTGCACATTGATTCGTGTCGTGTCTGACGTACGGCCGCGCGAAACGTCGCATGCAGCGGGGAAAAATGTAACGCGTACATAAGTTGTACACGCTGCATTCTGTGCTTGATATTCTCGACATCTCCCGTTATTATTTTAGCTGTTATGAGCGTTTAGGCAAAAGCATATAACCGCAGAGGACACAGAGACCGCGGAGAAAATTTGCTTTTTTCTCAGCGTCCCTCGGCGACCTCAGCGGTCGACGGTGTTTTTATCTCTCAATCATCTAACCGGAGCCGCCATGTCAACTCGAGCCGCACTGCTGTTCGTGATTGCGTTGGCAATACTCACAATACCTTCAACAGCACAAATGACGAACGGAATACAACCGCCTGTCGCTGAGGTCAACCCCACGACACTCGAAAAACACGGGCATCAGCGCGTCGATAATTACTTTTGGCTGAACCAGCGCGAGAACCCCAAAACCATCGACTACCTCAACGCGGAGAACGATTATACCGACAAGGTGATGGAGCCGACGAAGGCGCTGCAGGAAAAACTCTTCGAGGAGATCAAAGGGCGCATCAAGCAAACAGACACGTCCGTGCCGTACAAGCTGGACGATTACGTCTATTATACTCGCTTCGAGGAGGGCAAGGAATATCCCATCTACTGCCGCAAAAAAGCGGTCGGGGACGCGACTGAAGAGGTGATGATCGACGCGAACGAACTGGCAAAGGACAAAGGCTACCTCGCCGTCTCAGGACGTGAAATTAGTGCCGAGCAGAACATCCTCGCGTTCGCGGTCGATACCGTCGGAAGGCGCATCTACACGATTTACTTCAAAAACCTCGCGACGGGCGAAACGCTGAAAGACGAAATCCCGAACGTCACCGGCAACATGGCGTGGGCGAATGACAACAAGACGCTCTTCTATACGCGACAAGATGAGACCACCCTGCGGTGGTATCGCATCTATCGCCACACGTTGGGCTCCGACCCGGCAAAAGACGAAATTGTGTTTGAGGAAACGGACGACACGTTCAACTGCTTCGTCTTCAAAACGAAGTCCAAAAAGTACGTCATGATCGGCACGAACCAGACTCTCAGTTCAGAATATCGCTACCTTGACGCCTCGAACCCGAACGGCGCGTTCTCCGTTTTACAAGTGCGTGAGCGCGACCACGAATACAGCGCGGACCACTTTGAGGGCCACTTCTACATTCGAACAAATCTCAGCGCGAAAAACTTCCGGCTGATGAAAACTCCCGTTGCTAAAACAACGAAGGAGAACTGGCAGGAGGTCATCCCTCACCGCTCGGACGTGCTGTTGACGCGGTTTGAGATTTTCAAGGATTACCTTGTGCTCGGGGAAAGAAAAAGCGGTCTAACGCAAATCCGCGTTATGCCGTGGAACGGCAAAGGCGAGCACTATTTGCAATTCGAAGAGCCTGCCTATGCTGCAAACCTGAGCACGAATCTGGACTTCGACACAAAGCTCGTGCGCTACACCTACAGCTCGCTCACTACGCCACTCTCAGTGTATGATTACGACATGGCGAAGCGCGAAAGAACGCTCCTCAAGCAAGAGGAGGTCCTTGGCGGCTACGACCAGAAAAGTTACCAAAGCGAGCGCCTGTACGCAAAGGCGACTGACGGCACGATGGTTCCCATTTCGCTCGTGTACCGCAAAGGCATGAAAAAAGACGGCTCGAATCCGCTCCTCCTCTACGGCTATGGCTCGTACGGCGCGAGCATTGACGCCGGGTTTAGCTCCATACGCGTAAGCTTGCTGGATCGCGGGTTCATCTTCGCCATCACTCATATTAGAGGCGGACAGGAGATGGGCAGGCAGTGGTACGAAGACGGTAAGCTTTTCAAGAAGAAAAACACGTTTACGGACTTCATCGACTGTGCACAGCATTTGGTGAACGAGAACTACACGAACCCCTCTCGCCTCTTTATACAGGGTGGCAGCGCGGGCGGGTTGCTCATCGGCGCGGTGGTGAATATGCGTCCGGATCTGTTTAAAGGCGCCATCGCGCAAGTTCCGTTTGTGGATGTGGTCACGACGATGCTGGACGACACCATCCCGCTCACCACGAGCGAGTACGACGAGTGGGGCAACCCGAACGACAAGCCGTATTACGAGTATATGCTCTCCTACTCGCCGTATGACAACGTGGAGGCGAAATCCTATCCCAACCTGCTCGTCACAACCGGCTTGCACGATTCGCAAGTGCAGTACTGGGAACCCGCAAAGTGGATCGCCAAGTTGCGCACGATGAAGAAGGATAACAATGTGCTATTGCTGAAAACGAACATGGAAGCAGGTCACGGCGGCGCATCCGGGCGTTACAAGCGTTACCGGGAGATTGCGTTCGAGTACGCGTTCCTGTTGCAACTGCTTGGCGTGACGTTTTAGCAGATTACGGATTGCAGATGGCAGCAAAATGCAAATCGTGAAAGTCGCTAAGTTTTCTGAGCGGATTTCAAAAAAATAACCCCTTGTGTCATTCCCGCATGTTTTAAGCGGGAATCCAGCAGGTGGATGCCCACTTAAAATCCGTGGGCATGACAGTACATTTTTCTTCGCGTTTTCACGTCTTCTCCCAAAGGGATCCCTTCGGGAGCGGTTTTCTTTCTTAAGGTAAATTATGAAAACTCAATTACTTTTTATCATACTACTACTCTCCTGCTCCCTCCTCCTCACGGGATGTTTTCCGGGCGGAGGGTATTATCACGAAGAACGGCAGGCGGGATTTTTCTCCGGTGTGTGGCACGGGTGGATCGCCCCAGCATCGCTCGTGTACGGCTCCTTTGAGCCGAGCGTTCACATCTATGAGCCGAATAACACCGGCTGGTGGTACGATTTGGGATTCTATTTGGCCGTCATCGGTGGGTTCGGAGGAATTTCCGTGTTGAGGAGGAAGAAAGGCTAGAGGCGTAATAAAATATTTTTTAAAATAGTCTGCACTTTCACAAATCAGCACCGTTTCACCTCTAACCACTGAGAGGTGTTTATGAAACAATCTTCCCCCAACCAACAACTCCAAGTCTCTCCCCTTGACGAATGGACCGAACCAGAAAAATGGGTTTGGGAACAAGTCTCGCGGAGCAAAGTCGCTGATTTCAATGCTAAGCATAGTAAAAAACTTGACCCCAGAAAACCAGAGGGATGGACAGATGAAAGACTTGTAAGTCCGGAGTTTATCGAAACAATACTTCTAACCGAATCATTCAAAAATATAATTCCTCGACAAGGTTTTTGGATCCTAGGTGCTTTGATTAAAAAACTTTGGACTTATCCTTTGCTCACTTAGTCTGTGCTTGTCAATTACAAGAATCGAGGATAGAAGCAAACCTTGATTTGAGTTTCTTAAAATCGGAGAAACCCATATCCTTTAGAGGGTCAGTTCTTTTAGAACACTGTGCAATGACCTTCGCGAATATCGAGGGACCTTTGAGTTTTGCCAATACAGAATCAAAATCGATTGATCTTAGGAGTGCAAAAATCAGTGGCATTTTGGATATGACCGGCACTAAGGTCAACGAATTACTTAATATGGATAAAATTATTGTGCAGAGTTCATGTTTTATGAGAGAGCACGCAGAATTTCATGATGTTGTACTTCGCAGTGCCCATATATTGGGACAATTAAGTATTCGGGACGTTATTGTAAAGGGCGAACTTAATCTAAATGGAGCTAACATTGAAAGCGGTTTGATGATCCGTGAAAACACTGAACTTAAGGGGGTTGATTTACGTTCAGCAACTATCAAAAACCAAGTAACCATGTTCGGAATTAAGATACATGAGAATCTTTTCATGAATTCAACAATTGTAAAAGGGCACTTGTTAATAAATGAATTTGATGTAAGTCAGAATTTCGAACTTAGAACCGCCGTAATCCAAGGACAACTAAGCATGACCGATGTGGACGTTAAAGGACTTCTGAATATGAATGGAATTACCGTTAACAATGGACTACTCATACGAGGCAAGTCTTTTTTAAAAACGTTCGATTTATCAAACGCCACGCTTACAGGACAACTCGAAATTATCGGGGCAACTTTTTTAGATTTTGTAACAATGGAATCAATAACTGTTAGCCAGAATTTGTTTCTAATATTGGACAAATTTCAGAATGAGATCGATCTTATGAATATCAGCGTTGAAGGGAATTTACTCATTTCTGGAAAATCTTTACAACAAATTAATCTAAGCGGGGCATCAATAAAGGGCGAATTGAATCTCGGTTATGGCTTAGAGTTGCCAATTTGGAAAGAAGAATCTAGAATTATTTTGAGGAATACGAAGGTCGGTGCAATAAACGATGCGGGTGAAAAGGCATGGCCAGTCCACCTAGATCTACAGGGCTTCTCATATCATCGACTAGGAGGTATTACTGATCAAGAAAATTTTTCTGGTAATTTCTCTATAGCAAATAGACCAGCATTGTGGTTTACAAGCTGGCTCGAAAAAGATGAAGCCTACTCCCCCCAACCCTACCACCAACTTGCTAAAGTTCTAAATGATATGGGACAGTCAGACAAGGCCAACACAATTTTATATGCTGGCAAAAACCGAGAACTTAGAGAATCTTGGAAAGCAAAAAAAATTGGGAAATGGATATGGTTGAGCCTGCTGAGGTGGACAATCGGGTATGGCTATGGGTATAGATACTTTTTCTCTTTGTGGTGGGTGGTTGCAATAACAACGTTCGGAGTTTACGTCCTTTCGACGCTCGGGGATGCCACACCAAGCCTATTAACCACGATAGGGAGTAAAATTGCTTTTAGCCTAGATATGCTCCTTCCGATTATCGAGCTAAACGATGAATTCAAGATAAAAATCGTAACAGGCTGGCAACTTTACTATTTCTATTTCCACGAATTAATGGGCTTTTTGCTGGGTTCGTTTGTAGTGGCGGGGCTATCCGGTATAACTAAAAAGTAAAACCAACAACTAACTGAGATGGGCATTTTTTCGCTTGACTAAATTGTAATATTTGTTTATTGTTGTAACAAATATTACATTCAAATACCTATGAAATGGCTCTTTCTCGTTCACCAGGTGCAGACGCCTAACTCGCGCGAGCGCGTGAAGGTCTGGCGGCTCACGAAAAAAGTCGGGGCTGTGCTTTACCGAAACTCCGTGTACGTTCTCCCCTACGCCAAGGAGCAATTGGAGGATTTCCAGTGGCTCTGTCAGCAGATTCGCGATTCGCAAGGCGAGGCGTCGTTCTTTATCACCGAAGCGAACAACGCCGCGGAAGACCGTGCATTGCATACATTGTTTGTGAGAACGAAAGAAGCTGAGTATCGCTCGATGCTCGAAACAGGAGAACAAATTCTCGACCGACTGCGCAGGACGCGGAGGGAAAAACGATTTACCGAAAACGCAATCAAGACATTCACCAAGGAAATATCAGCATTGGAGGACGCGATGAATTCTGCATTAAAAACCGATTTTTTTGGATCGCCGCACGGAGGTAAAGTCCGCGCTCTGATTACTCAAGTGAAAAAAGAACTCTTCGGCCCATCTGTACCGGTGTCTCTCCCCTTCAAAAAGCGGTACGACCTCAAAGATTACCGCGGCCGGACGTGGGCAACGCGTGAGCATATCCATATCGACAGGCTCTGCTCGTCGTGGCTCATCAAGCGCTTCATCGACCCCAAGGCGAAGTTTGTCTTTGCACCAGAACCCCGCCTGCCCGCGAACGCAATTCACTTCGATACGGTCGGCGGGGAGTTTAGCCACCGCGGGGAAGACTGCACATTTGAGACGTTACTCAAGTGCTTCCGCATCAAGAATCGCGCACTGGAATCAATGGCGGAAATTATCCACGACATCGACATGAAAGACAGAAAATTCAATCGCCCCGAAGCCGCAGGACTCGACGCGGTTGTACGGTCGCTTTCCGCCCATTTGGATAACGATATGAAGGTGGTCGAAACGGGCTCCGTTATGCTCGACGCGCTGTACGAACGTCTTCAACAAAAGAAATCGAGAACAGGGTATGCGATCACTGCCCGAACACTTGAATAATGATACAAAGACGGTGGAAATAGGCTCCGCAGTGCTCGACACGCTTTACAACAAGCCCGGAACAAAACGTGAGACTAAGAAGATGAATTGGAAAGTACTTGTGTTCTCTCTCTTCGCCTTTCTCCCTTCAGCGTTTGGCCAATACTGCGGGACAGAGTACCAAGCACGGTTTTTAGTTCATGTTCAACAAATTCCTCCTGAAAGATCCACCGGCTTTGCAGGCTGGTTCATACTTCCCAATGTGATGAATACGGACCCCTTTCGAACCTATACTATGGCGGGAATGATCTTCCGTTCAGATAAACGGTGGCTAGAAACGATGGCAGGACTTCGACTAGATAACAAGGGAAAAACAGAAACGACAATCGACGTTCGCGTGCTCGACCAAAGTCTGCCTTGGCTGGAGATCTTTACTGAAGTTGAGTATAGCTTGACCACGAGGCAATGGTACTTCTCCCCGATCCTTACAACGTCGTTGTCAAGCGGAACAATCGGGATCAAGGCAGGAGCCGAATTCGACTTTTTTCTCCACCCCCAACGCACGAGCATTTTTTACGGGCCTCGCGTGAGCGTACATTTTCCCGTCTCCGAGAGTATCGTCCGAAATGTTGCTTTTGCAACAGCTTACAGGCTCCAGGTAAACGGAGAACCGGTGATTAGGCAGTATTTGCTGTTCAATTTTTAGCCCCACCCCTACATAAAACACAGTAGTCAATAGTAACGAGTCACTCCATCTTCTGCAGTAGTTTTCAAAATACTCTCTCTTGCCGATTGTTTCCCGGCAACAGTCTTGCGTTCTTACACGCAGAAATTGAGACACCGTCTAACCGACGGGAAGTGAACAAACCCCCTTAGTTCATGAGGAGAGGGAACGGTGATGAAGCACGACCTAAGGGGGTTTATTTAAACCGCTTCACCGAAAAGCATCTGAGCAAGCCCAGAGGTATGCCATGAAAACGATTCTGCTGGTCGAAGATGAACGAGACCTGTCCGACGTCCTCGGCATGGTCTTCAGCGAGGAAGGGTATGCTGTCTATCATATGCAGCAGGCGGAAGAGGCGTTGGAATTTTGCCTCCTCACAACTCCCGACCTTATCATTTCCGACGTTCAGCTGGGAGGCATGGACGGATTGGCATTCCTGAAAGTTGTGCGCGGTATTGGCCGGCTGCACCGGGTGCCGTTCGTGGTCGTGAGCGCAATGAACGACGCGTCGTTCGTCGGGATTGCAAAGGAATTCGGCGCGACGGCGTATTTCTCAAAACCCTTTGACGTCGATGAACTTGTGGGAGCGGTGAACAGAATCCTGTCCCCGCAGAGAAAACACAAAAAATTGGTCTCGCTCAGACACGCGATATAACGTGTCACGCGAGTTCATAATTCCAAACCATCATTCTCTGAGAAAACAAAAAATAACCATGAAAACAATCCTGCTTGTGGAAGATGAACGAGGCCTAACCGACGTGCTGCAAATGGTGTTTAGCAAGGAAGGATACCACGTGTATCGCATGCAAAGGGCTGAAGATGCGTTGGAATTTTGTCTCATGACCACTCCCGATATCATCATCTCCGACATTAAATTGGGCGGGATGGACGGGCTGGCTTTCTTACAAATGGTGCGCGGTACTGAACGGCTACGCGATGTGCCGTTCGTGGTGATCAGTGCAACGGACAATTTGTCGTTTATCGGGATTGCGAAGGAATTCGGCGCCACGGCATATTTCTCAAAACCGCTCGATGTCGACGAGCTCGTTGAGGAAATCAACAATATCCTTTTGCCCCAGGTAAAAACTGAAGCACCGACTTCACACTGGCCGATAGTGTGATAGTGTGACGGTATAGATCATTCCACAAAGAAAATCACAAAATTCCATGAAAACAATCCTGCTGGTCGAAGACGAGCCAAGCATAGCCGAAGTGCTGAAGATTGTATTCAGCAGCGAAGGATATACTGTATATCGCGTACAGACCGCTGAAGAAGCGCAGGAACTTTGCCTCACGATCATACCCGATATTATCATTTCCGACCTTAAATTAGAGGGAATGGACGGGCTGGCATTTCTGCAGATAGTGCGTGCTCACGAGAACTTGCAACTAATACCGTTTGTCGTGATCAGTGCAACGGGCGATCCATCGCTCGTTGGGGTTGCAAAGGAATTCGGCGCCACAGCGTACTTGTGGAGGCCATTCGATGACGAAGAACTTGTGGAAGTGGTCAGCCGCATTCTGATACCGCACAAGAAACACAGAACTTCAGTTTCACTCTGGCCGTTGGTGTAAAAAACCCTAATCCGAAGGCGTCCCGCCGAGAATTAGAAAAAAAATATTTACTCCCTCCTAATAATAACCAGCGACAAATCGTCGTTTCGATAGGCATCTCCGATAAACCTGTCTACCTCGTGGACGATCTCTTCGCCCAAACTCTGCGCTGTGCGTTTTTGAGAAGTGGAAAGCAAGTTCATCAACCGGTCGATACCAAAAAAAACGCCTTGCATGTTGCTCGCCTCTGTCACGCCGTCTGAATACGCTACGAACACATCGCCCTGCTTCAGCTCGGCGCTACGCTCCGTGTAAGAGGTTGTGCCGACTAGCCCGAGCGCAGCTTCGCCTTTTGGCAACTGGTCGATTTTCCCTTTGCGGATAACGAGCGGCGGGTAATGTCCGGCGTTCACGTACCGCAGCGCGCCGGTATTCGGTTTTAGCTCAACGTACAAGAGAGATGCAAAAATGTTCGGCAGGCTGTCGCGGTGAAAAATCTCGTTCATTTTCGCGACCAATTTGGCAAGCGAGCGCATATCCGGCGCGAGCGCCCGTACCGTCGCCTGAATCTTTGCCGTGAGCAGCGCTGCTTTCAGCCCCTTCCCGCTCACATCCGCCAGCGTCACCGCGGCGATGTTCTTTTCAAGTTCAAGATAGTCGACAAGGTCGCCGCCGACTTCGTTTGCCGGTCGGGTAAAAACCCAAAGTGACCATCCCGGCAGCGACTGGCTCCGCTCCGGCATGAGGGCTTGTTGAATTTTTCTGCCCGCTTCAAGCTCGTCGCGCGCGAGCAGTTTGTCTTTTAGCTCGAGCATCAACACCAACAGGATGAGCATACTGCCGAAAAAATCCAGATTGTCCACCTGTACTCCCTCGGCATTCATCTCCGGGTTGAAAAATACCAGCACAATTCCCAATACAAGAAGAATGCGGCGCCCGGGGGAGACTTTCAACAGCATACTTTTGAGAATCCACCATGCGAAGAAGAACGCGCTTTTGAAGATGTTCATCTTCTTGAGGCGCTCCTTTTTTTCGGGGCTGATGTAAAATTCGCGGATGGCGCGCATATCCCGCACGAAGTTCGTCCCTAACGAGCCAGAGCGGAAATCGTCTCGTAGGGCATCGCGCAAGCGCTGGTCGGCAGATTGTTCATTACTCAAGGCTATGATACCTTCCTGACTATAATAGTCAACATATCATACGGAAAAAATGCCGAATTGTTGTATGAATTTTTTAATGGTCAGAAGTTACCTCCTGCCTCATTTACTATAAAACCCCCTCTGTGTCTCCCCCTGTTAGGGGGAGAGCACTAATCTTCAGCATCACACAGAGATATTCTTAATTAACGATGGGCTGAAAAATTTTTCCAAAAACCGGTAACCTTTCTTGATTCTGACACGTAAATTGACGAGCATTACATCACTCATTTTCGCCGGAGGCTGACTTGAACCGTTCGTTGCGCCTATTTTTCGCCGTCATTGTACTTCTTGCCGTCACACACAACTTGCTTGCCAGCGACCTGCGTACCTTAAACTCTTTGGAGCCAATGCGGCCGTTGCGCGCAGAAACAGCCCCTGTCATCGACGGCAAGCTGGATGACGCAATCTGGCAGCAAGCGCCCTCAGTAACGGGATTCCGCTCGTTCATTCCCGATTTCGGGAAAGCAATACCGGAATCCACTATAGTCTATATGGCATATGACCGCGAAAATTTATATTTCGCGTTCAAGTGTCTCGACCCTACACCCTCAGAAATTAAGGCTGAGATCACCAGCCGCGACAACAATCGCAGTCACGATTTTGTCTGTATCAATCTGGATTCGTTCAACGACCAGCAGTCGCTGTACGCGCTGTATGTCAATCCGCTCGGGATTCAGGGTGATAGCCGCTTTGCTGCCGGCAACGAAGATTTCAGCGTCGACCTCATTTGGTATAGCGCCGGAGAAATTACCAGCGAAGGCTATAATGTGGAAATTCAAGTGCCCGTTAAAAGCATCCGCTACTCGGACGAAGAGCCAGTCGTGATGACCGTCTTCTTTGAGCGAAGAGTGAGCAAACGCTCGGAGCACGTCTCCTATCCCTCGCTCGACCCGGCCAAAGGTTATCAATTTTTGACTCAGATGCAGCCGATCGTGTATCAAGACCTCGAGCCGTACAATTTATTCGAAGTCCTTCCGGCGGTAACGTACAGCCAGCGGTACCAAGCAGCTCAAGGCGAGCTTGCTAAAGACGAAGACAAAGGCGAACTGAGTCTTACAGTGAAGTACGGCATTACGTCCAACCTGACACTCGATGGGACGTACAACCCTGACTTCAGCCAAGTCGAAGCAGATGCTGGGCAAGTGGATGTGAACTTGCGCTACGGACTGTTCTTTCCGGAGAAGCGGCCTTTCTTCCTTGAAGGAACGGAAATTTTCAGTCTCTCGGCAACAGGCAACGCGCAGGTCGTTCATACGCGAACGATCGTTAATCCGCTCGTAGGAATAAAACTCTCAGGCAAAATCAGTGAGAAGAGCACTATCGCTGCGCTCTACGCGGTGGACGAGCTGCTGGACCCTCAGGGAAAACTCACTGGAGAAAAGGCAGTATTTCCGGTCGTTCGGTATAAGCATGCATTGGGCGAGGACAGCTACATCGGCGGTATTTTTACGGGCCGAGAACTGAGCACTGGCGGAAACCGCGTGGCAGGCGCGGACGGCTTTCTGCGGCTTTCGGCTTCCGGTTACTTGACCTACCAGGCCCTTGCATCACAAACGAGCATTGAAAACCCCGACACAAAATTCGACGGACATGCGGTGACTGCGTACTATAGTAACGAAACACGCGACCTTGACATTCAAATCGGCGCGTCGAAGCTGTCCCAAAATTTCTCCGCTGACGCGGGCTACGTGACGCGCACGGGAATCGTTTCGTTCAACGGATTGGTGCGTCCTAAAATTTACCCGGAATCGCAAACAGTGCGACGCATTACTTTTACGCTGTATTCCGAGCAAATACTGGATGACTTGAGCGACTTATGGGAAACATACAATTCCCTGACTATCAGTACTACGCTGAGGGGGGCACTCAGCGCAACCGCGCGCGCTATTTATTCAAACGAAATTTTCCTCGGCAATCGCTATAACACGAGCGGCTTTTTTTTCTCGGGGGGTGGGCAGTTCTTGAAGCAACTGAACGCCAGCCTAACTTATCAGAGGGGCCAAGCGATTTTCTTTTCTGCTACTCCGTTTCAGGGCAGAACAAGCCGGTTGACCGGGACGGTTATTTTCCAGCCATGGAACCAATTTGAAGCAAACGTCAGCATCACGTACGTGGATTTTTACAAGGACTCAGACGGGCAAAAGATTTATGAGTACCCAATAACGCGCGGCAAGCTGACATACCAACTCAACCAATACCTCTTCTTCCGCGGGATCGCCGAATACAACAAATTCCGCCGCACGCTGTTGAGCGATTTCCTCGTTTCCTTTACCTATATTCCCGGCACGGTCTTCCATGCGGGGTACGGCTCGCTCTACCAGCGCGCAAAGTGGGAGAACTCCGCTTATGTCAACGCAGACGATTTCCTCGAAACGCGCCGCGGGTTCTTCCTGAAGATGTCCTATTTGTGGAGGATGTGATTCACCTCCGCAGTATGATGAAACTTTTTCCACTCTTAGCAGTCTAACCTCTGTCATTCGAAAATTTTGAGTGGCATCTAAAGAAAAATTCCTTATTATTGACACGTTCTGATTTGTTAGCTCCGCATGGAGTTTTATCACTGATAAACGAGGTCCACTCATGCTTGCCCGACTAACAAAAAAAACAACACTCCTCCTCGCGCTCAATATCATCCTTGGCAGCGCGTTGGCACTCGTGCTGTTTCTTCCCGAAGATAAGCAAATCATACTTTCTTCGCGCACATCGAATAAACCGGCAAACGACGATCTCTTCTCCTTCAATTATGCCGATTCCAGCCATTCATCTGTTCCCGGAAAATCGGATTATGCAGTCCCCAAAAATGAGCGCACCGATTATTTACGATCCATCCTTGATACTCTGTTCTTTGGCCGAAGGGGTGTCTCTGACGAGGAGAAGAGCATCCGCATCTTCCAATACGTTGCAACGTCGATGAGGTTAAAAAATAATAACGGTACCGCCACCAGCATGTTGAAACAAGGCTACGCGTTTTGCTTCGGCAAATCAAAAGCCTTTACGACTCTGTGCCGCGTTGCCGGCATGCCTTCCCGCCAAGTCAGCTTCATGAATATCTCAAAGCTTTCAAGCCACGTGCTGAGTGAAGTGTTCTACGACAACGCCTGGCACCTTTTTGACCCCACGTACGGAATATTCTTTTATTCCCGCCCGCAATACGACCGACAAGGCGCCGTGCTCTCGTTCCATGACCTCATCGAAAACGCCGAGAGCGGCTTTCCGATTCTCGGAGTTCCGAAGACCGGCGTCGGTTACTACAACCTCAACATGCGATACTCGCTTGTACGCACCGTTCTTGATAACGGCGATCAGCTCGATGACAATGGGATGTCCGTTGCCGCATACCGGAACGCCATCCGAACAGCGTTCCCCGTCGCCTATGGCAGCAGCGATTTGATTTCCTTCCCGGTCGATGCAAATATCTCAGCCGACAGCGAGCAATGGTTTGGGCAAGTGAACGGTTCCGCAAGCGACATGGGAGACTACGTGCCGCGATTTTCCGGGAGCCACTACCTTGGACAGGCGAACCCGCCGGGGTTTCACACATGGCTCATTAAAACCAAACCGTTATCGACAATTCACATCGAGTATTATAGCACGGGAGCCAATCCACCCGAGCTGATACTGGTCCCGTTGCGCGCCGCCAAAGTGATCGAAACTACACGTGAAGAAACCAAAACCACGTTTACGTTTTACACCGCCGGCCGCACCTCCATCGTCTCCATTTATTGCCCCGAAAAGCTGTTTACCGTTGACGCGATGCGTATTTTTCGCTAACATCCCACACAGGTAACATTATGATGTGGGATACATTTATCGAACAAACGAACGTGTTCGCCGTGCTGACTGCCGGCGGCGCGTATTTTCTTCTCGGCGCGCTGTGGTACTCGGTGCTGTTCGGCAACGCATGGTCGCGGGGCCTCGAAGAACACGGCGTGGATATCGACGAGCCGACCGGTAAAGAAGCGGCCGTGAAGCTCCTGATCACCTTTCTTGGCAATTTCTTTGCCGCATTTGCCATGTCGTACCTTGTGTACTGGACTGGGTCGTACCGCTTCGCGTCCGGGCTCGCATTGGGACTTGTCAGCGGATTGTGTTTCAGCGCCGTGGGCATCGGTATCTCGTACGCGTGGGAAGGCAAGCCTTTAAAATTATTCCTCATCGACAGCAGTTACCACGTCATCGGCATTACTCTGACGGGAATTATTCTTTCTGTGTGGAAATAACCACGAGCATTTTTGAGGAGTACGCATATGAAGCAAACATCTCTCATCGTTCCTCCGGACTTTCGCAAAGCACTGAACCGCGATAGGAAAGCGAAAGGCAACTTCGAAACAATGCCCCCTTCTCACAAGCGCGAATATATCGAGGCGATTGTGGAAGCCAAAAAAACCGGAAACGAGGCAGAGAAGAATTTCGCAGGCTGTTGCTATGATTAAAGCGTACTCGCGTTAGCCACGTTGGGCACCCACCGTTTTATAAAGTAAACAATCCATAACACCTGCCCGCTTGAAACTCGCCGAACGTTTCGTTACGTTGATAGACAGTTTTAGCCTCTTTCCTCAACATCAGGCACACCATGCACACATTCAAGAATGCCGTTTCGTGGTTTGAGATTCCCGTGAAAGACATCGCGCGGGCGAAACAATTTTACGAGCAGATTTTCGAAGCGCAATTACAGTCATTCTATATCGAGAACGTGCTCCAAATGGCGCTTTTCCCTGTCTCGGATGGAAGCGTGGGCGGTGCGTTGGTGGAAAATCAAAAATTCTATCACTCAAGCCACGAGGGGCCGCTTGTGTATCTCAACGGCAATCCAGACTTGCAGGCGGTCGTTGACCGCATAGAAGAGCACGGAGGGAAAATCCTCATCGCCAAACGGCAAATCAGTCCTGAACGCGGCTATATGGCGGTGTTCGAGGATAGCGAGGGAAACAGAGTGGCATTGCATTCAAGCAGATAATCCTTGGCAATCACACCTATCTCTCAAAGGAGATTCTATGAACTGGAAACTCATTCTGTTGGTGTCGTGTCTCGGTCTGCTGATGAGCGTTCTTTCGATCTTCGGCCTCACGCAAGGCATTGAGCCGTTTCTTTGGGTTCCGATTGCGCTCGGTAGCGCGTATATCCTCGCCAGCAAACTGTCGTCGAAGCACTTTCTCGCCGGACTCATCGCCGGCTTCCTCATGGGCTTGATCAACGGCGTTATGCAAAGCAGCTTCTACGATACGTACATCGCGAACAACCCACAGATTGCCGAAAGCATGAATGCTCAACCCATACCCGGCGGCATGACCCCACAGCTTGTTTTCTTGATGAGTGGCCTTATCGTCGGCGTCGTCTATGGGATCATTCTAGGGTTATTGACATTTGGAGCTTCAAAAATTTTTAAGAAATCTGCCGAAACATCCACACTAACTTAAGGAAACGCATGTCTTATAAAAAGATACACATGGCAAAGCATAAAAAAATTGCACTCGTTGCGCACGACAACAAAAAGCGCGATTTAATGGAGTGGGTAAAGTACAACCGGGATACCCTCGCCAAGCACAAAGTCTTCGCTACTGGAACAACCGGCGCGTTTCTTGAGGAAGAGCTCGGCTTCGAAATCACCAAGCTTCAAAGCGGGCCGCTGGGCGGCGACCAGCAAATCGGTGCAAAGATCGTGAACGGCGAGATCGATTTCCTCATTTTCTTCTGGGATCCGCTCGAACCTGCCCCGCATGACCCGGACGTGAAAGCGCTCCTGCGTATCGCCGTTGTTTGGAATATCCCCATCGCCTGTAACCGTTCTTCGGCAGACTTTATGATTTCCTCCGACATCATGAAGGACACGTACGACCGACTCGTGCCCGACTACGACGAGTACCGGAACAGACCGATAAATTAATTTTGTACGTAGGGGTTCAATATATTGAACCCCTACCATTTTTTTCGTACTATGACGACCGTTGAAACAAGGAATCCTTATGTCCTCGCTACATAAATTTACCGTCGGGTTGGTGCAAATGTCGATGTCCGAGCATGCAAAGGACAACCTCGACAAAGGCATTGCCAAAATCGAAGAGGCGGCGAAAAAGGGCGCGAACGTCATTTGCCTGCCGGAGCTGTTCCGCTCGCAATATTTCTGCCAGAGCGAGGATGCGGGGTTCTTTGACCTCGCCGAGCCGGTGCCGGGTCCCACCACCGACGCTATAAGCGCGACAGCTAAGAAGCTTGGAGTAGTCGTCGTTGCGCCGGTGTTCGAGCGGCGCGCGGCGGGTATTTACCATAACAGCGCGGCAATTATCGATGCTGACGGCTCGATGGCGGGCTTCTACCGCAAGATGCACATCCCCGACGACCCGTCGTACTATGAGAAATTTTATTTCACTCCCGGCGATTTGGGATTCCAGGCGGTGAACACGAAATTCGGCAAGCTCTCAACGCTGATTTGCTGGGACCAGTGGTATCCCGAAGGCGCGCGGCTTTCGTCGCTGCTTGGCGCGAGCGTACTCTTCTACCCCACGGCTATCGGCTGGCATCCAAGCGAGAAGGCAAAATACGGCAAGGCGCAACGGGAGTCGTGGCAAACCATCCAGCGCTCGCACGCCATCGCCAACGGCGTGTATGTTGTGGTCGCAAACCGCACGGGACTCGAAAAAATTCTCCCCGGCACGGACGGCATACAGTTCTGGGGCTCGTCGTTTATCGCCGACCCGCAGGGTGTCATTATCGCGGAAGCGTCTGTCGAGAAGGAAGAAACACTCATCGCCGAAATCGACCTGCATCATTTGGAAACCATCCGCCGCAACTGGCCTTTCTTGCGCGACCGCCGCATCGACGCGTACCACGACATCACACTACGGTTTATTGACACATCGAAGAAGTAAGCTGATATGAAACCTCCCCCCTGTCCGTCAAAGGCGGACTTCCCCCTCGGAGAGGGGGACAAAAAAATCTATGCTCATCTCTAAAATCTTCATTATGAATTTTGCAATCCTTCCCGAATACTTGTCCCCCTCATTGAGGGGTATAAAGGGGCTTGCCCTTTGTGGGAGGATATAAATTGTGCTAGCATGTCAACCTCTCGATAAACCTTTACCATGATTTCTGAACACACATACCGCATGCCTGCCGAGTGGGAACGCCACGAGGCGACCTGGCTCGGCTGGCCGCACAATCTGAGTGATTGGCCTGGCAAGTTCGCACCTATCCCGTGGGTGTTTGCGGAAATGATGCGCAAGATTTCCGAAGGAGAGCTTGTGCGCATACTCGTGCAGAATAAACAACTCGAGCAAAAAGCGCGGCGCGTGCTGGAGCGCTCGGGAGTCGACCTCTCGAAAATCGAATTCTTCCGCATTCCCACCGACCGCGGGTGGACGCGGGACTCGGGTCCGATATTTGCGCGTGCGGCGGACGGCAAATCGACAATTATGCGATTCCGCTTCAACGCGTGGGCAAAATATCCCGACTGGAAGAACGACGTGAAGGTGCCCGAAAGCGCAGCTGCAAAGCTTAAAAAGCCTATCGTGCAGGTGAAGCACAACGGCAGGCCCATCGTCCTTGAGGGCGGCAGTATCGATGTTAACGGCACCGGGACGCTCCTCACAACTGAAGAATGTCTGATGGATCCCACAGTGCAAGTCCGCAACCCCGGCTTCACCAAGCGGGATTATGAGGAAGTCTTCCGCACGTATCTGGGCATCACGAACACTATCTGGCTCGGCAAAGGGATTGCGGGAGACGACACGCACGGACATGTGGACGACCTCTGCCGGTTCGTCAATAAAAACACCGTCGTGCTGTGCGCGGAGAAAAACGGCGGCGACATGAACCACCGTCCCCTTGCGGAGAACCGCGAGCGGCTGCAGAGCGCGCGGCTGGAAGATGGCTCAAAGATTCAAGTGGTGGACCTACCCATGCCTGCGCCCGTCGTGTTCGACGGCCAGCGGCTCCCGGCGAGCTACGCGAATTTTTATATCGCCAACGCGGCGGTGATTGTACCCACCTTCAACGACCCCAACGAC
>JAKEEG010000085.1 GCA_022616555.1 Ignavibacteriota bacterium
GCATTCTTCGCGTCGAGCCGCAGCACCATGCGGTAACTCTCGAGGCTTTCTCGTATTCTGCCGAGATTGTATTCCGCGTCTGCGCGGGCGTACCAAAGCTCGGGATAATCGTTGCAGAGCGAGAGCGCCTTCTTGTAATCGGCGAGCGCTTTCTTGTGCATTTCGAGCGAGTCGTAGCAGCAGCCGCGCCCGAAGAACGACTCGTAATGCTGGTGGTCGTGCTTGATGGCGTTGGTGAAACAGGCTATCGCTTCTTTGAACTTGCCCATCTCCTCGTACGCGTTCCCGAGATTGTGCCATGCCGGGACGTCCGCCGGGTCGTATTTGATGGTCAGTTTGTAGCACTCGATCGACTCATCGAGCTTGCCGAGGTTCGCGTAGGCATTGCCCTTGTTGTACCACGCGGCGGGGAAGTCCTCTTTTATAGCGAGCGCCATATCGTAGCTTTCAAGCGCTTTATCGTACTCATCCCGTCTGCTTAGGACGATGCCCCTGTTATACCAGGCGTTGAAATTATACGGGTCGCGATTAATATGCTCATCGTAGCATTGGAGTGAGTCATCGAGCTTCTCGAGGAAGTCGTAGCAGTAGCCAAGCTCGTACCATGCGTCGGAGTTGTTGGGGTTGAGCTCTAAGATTCGTTTGAAGATGTTGGTGGCATCCTCAAACTCTTCTTCTTTCTCAAGTGTAACGCCCTTGTGAAACAAAGCGTCCTCGTGGGCGGGTTCAAGCTCCAATGCCTCGTCGAAGCAGGCGAGAGCTTCCTCCACGCGGCCGGTGTTGTCCAGCGTGATACCTTTGTTCACCAGCACGTCGGGGTCCGTGGGGTTGAGACTTACGGCTTTCTCGTAGCACGTCAGCGCTTCATCGTACTTGTGGAGGTTGTTCAGAATCATCCCTTTACGCTGCCAGGCATCCGCGCTGAACGGCTCGAACGACAGCAGGCGTTCAGCAAAGTGCAGTGCTTCCTCGAACTGCTCGTGCTCGAAGTAGAATTGGATGATTTCCTCAAGCGCTTCCGTGTTGTTGATGTCCTTCTCGCCGTTCTTCAACTGCTCACGGAATTTCTTCAGGTCGTCGTCGCGCTTGTTGGGGCGTGGTGGCTGGTTCTCGTTATCGAATCGGTCTAAGTCTGCCAAGAATGCCTATGCTCCGAGTGCGTGTCACAGCCGCGCTGATGTAGAGGGTACCCTCCACTCACTCTCAATAAAATGAAATTCGGTTTTGAAGTCAAGTAACGGGCGAGCTATTGGCTGTAGGTGTTTGATGCGTCTCACGAAATAAGCGCAGGTTCATTGATTTTGCGTGAAAGTTGAAGTATATTATATATTCACAACGAAAAATGATAGCCGAAAACATTGAACAAGTACAACGTAGGATACGCGAAGCATGTTTTCGGTGCGGTCGAAATCCGGATGATGTGATGCTGGTCGCCGTGACGAAGACGTTCCCGTCGGATGCCGTCCGCGAGGCGCTGAAAGCGGGAGTGCATGATTTCGGCGAGAATTATGTGCAGGAGCTGAACGAAAAGCGCAATGAGGTGGCAGAGCCAAATCTCCGCTGGCATTTTATCGGCCACTTGCAGACAAATAAAGTGAAGTATATTGCGGAGTATGTTCACCTTGTGCATTCGGTGGATAACGTCCGTGTTGCTGAAGAGCTGAGTAAACGGGCAGGGCGGGCTAACCGGGATATCGACATACTAATAGAGGTACACACGACGGACGAGGCGACGAAGTACGGCGTTCAGCCTGAACAGGCAATCGACCTCGTAAAAGCCGTCGCAGCGTATCCAAGAGTGCGCGTGCAGGGGTTGATGACGATGGGACCGTTTTCCGACGACCCGAATGACTCGCGCCCGTCGTTTAAGCTTGTTGCGGATTTGCGAAGGCAAATTGAGCGAGAAAACATTCCCGGCGTGTCGATACGTCATTTGTCTATGGGCATGACGCACGATTTTGAAGTCGCTATCGAAGAAGGCGCGACAATAGTGAGGATTGGGACGGCGATTTTTGGGGAGAGGAAATATGCAGGGTAGCTTATAGGAGGATAGTATGGGAACACTACAGGAATTAGAGCAGGCTGTGTCAAAGCTCCCAGAAAAGGAGTTAGCGCGTTTCCGTGAATGGTTCGAGGAATTTGATGCTGCTGAATGGGATAAGCAATTTGAACAAGACGTAAAGGCTGGGAAATTAGATCGTGTGGCAGAAAAGGCACTGACTATAAAAAAGGTAATAGCAAGACGCTGTGAGGCATTTCGCCAGTCCTGAGTTCTGGGAGCTTTATCAAAAACTCCCCAAAGAAATCAAAAACTTGGCTGCAAGAATTTTTCTTTACTGAAAGAAAATCCGAATCACCCTTCATTAAAGCTAAAGAAGGTTTCTCGATTTTGGTCTGTACGTGTTGGTAGGAGACACAGAGCGTTAGCCATTGAGGTCGAAGAGGGGCTTTTGTGGTTCTGGGTTGGAACCCATGCAGAGTACGACAAATATATCGGATAAATAATTTAAACGAACTTCCAGCTCACTAGTTTGAGGAGTTCCTATGAAACTTACTCCCTTAGAAGTCAAACGCCAGCAGTTCAAAAAGGTCTTGCGCGGGTACGACCCCGTGGAGGTAGAAACCTTCCTCGAAATGATTGCGAACGAGATCGAGGAGTATATTAAAGCGGCGAAGGAGTATCAAGATAGGCTTATTGAGTCTGAGGTTCAGTTGCGCGATTACAAGAACATGGAGAAGACACTCCAGCAGACGCTGATGCAGGCACAGGAGGCGAGCGGCAAATCTATCGAGAACTCCCGTAAGGAAGCACAGCTTATTGTCCATGAAGCCGAGTTGAAGGCGCAACAAATTCTCGATAAGGCGCGGCAGGACTTTGCGCACATCAGGGATGAAATCTCAGGCCTCCGCACGCGCAAGCAAAACATCATGAGTCGCCTGAAAGTGCTCCTCAGCTCGGAGATCGATTTATTGAAAGCGTTGGATGTGGAGGATGAGGTATTACAGCGCGACCCGTCACTCGGTACCGGGAAAGACCATCTGGAAGTCGATGAAATTTTGAAAAAACTATAATACATGACCGACTTGCGTAGAAAAATTGTCGAGGCGGTCGAATTTATCCGTACTGAAACCAAGGCTAAGCCTCCGATTGGGATAATCCTTGGAACCGGATTGGGCGGATTGGTGAAGGAGATTAAAAAAGAGGTTGTGCTCGATTACGAGCAGATACCGCATTTTCCTGTGTCGACTGTTGAATCGCATCACGGGAAACTGATCTTTGGCAAATTGGCGGGCAAGAATGTCGTCGCGATGCAGGGGCGCTTTCATTATTATGAAGGATATACGCTCCAGCAAGCGACATTCCCCGTACGTGTGATGAAGTTCTTGGGTGTGCGCACGCTGTTGATTTCCAACGCGGGAGGGGCGCTTAATCCACTCTTCCGTAAGGGCGATGTGATGGTGATTGCCGACCACATTAACTTGCTCGGTGATAACCCGCTCATTGGTCCGAACGATGATACGCTTGGCCCGCGCTTTCCGGACATGTCCGAGCCTTACAGCCGGCAATTGATTGCGCTTGCCGAACACGTTGCGCTCGATTTGAAGATACCTCTGCAAAAAGGGGTGTACGCCGCAATGCAGGGACCGAATTTGGAGACACGAGCGGAGTATCGGTTCTTGCGTACAGTGGGAGCAGATGCGGTTGGAATGTCGACAGTGCCGGAGGATATCGTCGCCGTGCACATGGGAATGAAGGTGCTCGGGTTTTCGATCTTGACGGACGAGTGCTTCCCTGACGCGCTGAAGCCGGTGACGTTGAAGGAAGTCATTGCCGTTGCCAACAAAGCTGAGCCGAAGATGACAGCGATTATGAAAGAAGTGGTGAAAAGGCTTAAGTATTGACAATTGCCGATTTCCAATTGACGATTGAAAAGCGATGAATGCAGAAGAATTAAAAAGTCGAACGAAAAAATTGGCTATTGGCATAATAAAGTTTGTTGATGAATTGCCTAAGAGCACTTCGCATCATGTAATTGGAAAACAATTGATCCGCTCGGCCACATCAGTAGCAGCCAATTACCGGGCCGCATGTAAAGCGAGGTCAAAACCAGATTTTATCAATAAACTTGGCGTCGTTGAAGAAGAAGCCGATGAAACACTTTTTTGGCTTGAGTTGCTTGTTGAAGCGGGAAAATCTTCAAACAACGGGGTGGCACAACTTAAGCAGGAAACTCTGGAGCTAGTGAAAATATTTCCCGCCTCTCGAATTACAGCCAAGAAAAATCGATAGGATTGTCAATTGTCATTAGGCAATAGAAAATTAGCAATGTGCCAAGCGTTTTTCCCGTTTACTTTTCATGTCTTAACGTCATTAACGGGAAAAAAGGAGAAGAACATGATACGCAAAGTTTTCATTTCACTGATGGTATTTACAGCGGTAGCATTTGCTCAGCAGGACAAAGAGCAACAACGCACGATTCGCGTTTCTGGAATTGGCAAAGTGCAAGTGGTGCCGGACCAGTTGCACATGAGCATACAGGTCAACGTGCCGCGGGCGGAGACGGCTGTCGATGCGCTGTCGCAGAACAACAAACTTGCCGCACAAGTCATAGCGATGCTGAAGCGGTTCGGCATTGAGGATAAAGATATTCAGACTGCCCGGGTATCGGTTAATCCGGTATACGATTATTCAAAACAAAACCACCCGCCCAAAATTGTTGGGTACTCGGCACAGAATGATGTCCATATCGTCATCAAGAAAATGGACGACGCCGGAAAAATTCTCGACCAGGCAGTACAAAACGGAGCGACGGGATTCGGGCCGATGAGCTACGATACATCCAAGCGCACGGAGCTTGAACGAGACGCGCTCTGCCGCGCTGCGGACGATGCGCGTGTGAAAGCTGAGCTGCTTGCCAAGCAGCTCGGCACATCTCTCGGCAGAGTGATGGATATATCAGAATCCAGTATCAGCTCACCGCCGCCAGTTCGTCCGATGTTTAAGACGTTTGCAGGTGCAGTGTCAGAAAGCGCAGATGTCCCCGTCATGTCCGGTGAAGTGGAAATTACAGCAAACGTGCAAGTAGTGTTTGAGTTGAAATAATTCTCAGTATTCAGTAATCAGTAGTCAGTGGTCAGAAATTCGATATTGAAAATTCGTCCCGCTAAAAAGCAGCGAGATGCAAAAAACGCACAATTCGAAATGTAAAGATGTTCAAACAACTTACCGATAAAATAAACTACCACGACCTCGAGACGCAGGTCTTGAAGTTCTGGGACGAGAGCAAAATTTTCGCCCGGAGCATTAGCGAGCGCGAGGGGAAGCCGACGTTTACGTTCTACGAGGGTCCGCCCACGGCGAACGGCAAGCCCGGCATTCACCACGTAATGAGCCGGACGCTCAAGGACCTCATCTGCCGTTACAAGACGATGCGCGGGTTTCAGGTGCGCCGCAAAGCGGGATGGGATACGCACGGCTTGCCGGTGGAAATCGAGGTCGAGAAGGAACTTGGCATCAAGCACAAAGATGACATTGTGAAGTACGGCGTGGCAGAGTTTAACAAGAAGTGCAAAGAGTCCGTCTGGAAATACAAAACTGAGTGGGAACAAATGACCCGCTTGATGGGCTACTGGGTCGATATGGACCACCCGTACATCACGTTCGAAAACAATTACATCGAATCCATTTGGTGGGCGCTGAAGCAGTACTTCGACAAAGGGATGATCTATAAGGGCTATAAGATTCAGCCCTACTGCCCGCGCTGCGAAACGCCGCTGTCATCGCACGAAATCTCCCTGGGCTACAAGGACGTGAAGGATCCATCCGTCTATGTGAAGATGAAAGTGAAGGGGGAGGAGAATACGTTCTTTCTCGTTTGGACAACCACACCGTGGACGCTTATCTCCAACGTCGCTCTGGCCGTGCATCAAGATGTCGATTATGTGAAGGCGGAGCACAAGGGCGAAACGCTGATTCTCGCGGAAGCGAGGTTATCCGTGCTTGGTGAGGAACACGCTGTCGTCGAAAAGATGAAGGGAAGCGCCCTAGCTGGTAAAGAGTACGAGCGGCTGTTCAATTATCACAAAGTTGATGGCAAGGGGTGGTATATAGTGACGGCGGATTTCGTCACGACCGAAGACGGCTCCGGCATCGTCCATATGGCGCCGGCGTATGGAGAAGACGACTACCAGATGGCGAAGAAGTATAATCTGCCCACGATTCATCCCGTCAACAAGTCGGGAGAGTTTGGTCCGGAAGTAACTGACTTTGCTGGCAAGTTTGTAAAGGATGCGGACCCGGAGATTATCGCAAACCTCAAAAAACGAGGCCTGCTTTTTAAGAAGGAATCTTACCAGCATAGCTATCCCCACTGCTGGCGGTGCGATTCGCCTCTATTGTATTATGCGCGGGACTCGTGGTACATCCGCACGACTGCATACGCGCAGAAGATGGTGGACATCAATAAGACCATCAACTGGGTTCCGAAGGAGGTCGGCGTTGGCAGATTTGGCAATTGGTTGGAAGAGAACAAAGATTGGGCGCTCTCACGAGATAGATTTTGGGGAACGCCGCTGCCCGTGTGGGTATGCGAAAAATGCGGGAACCAAAAGTGTGTCGGCAGCGTAGAAGAATTGAAGAAGGGTCAGAATGTGCCCGAGCCGCTCGATTTGCACAAGCCTTACGTTGATGCGGTAACGTTCACGTGCGAGAAGTGCAAGGGCACAATGAAGCGAACGCCGGAGCTGATTGACGTGTGGTTTGACTCCGGCTCTATGCCCTTTGCGCAATGGCATTATCCGTTTGAAAATAAGGAGATTTTCGAGCAGGCTTACCCCGGCGATTATATTTCCGAAGGTATCGACCAAACGCGCGGGTGGTTCTATACACTGCATTCGATCGGGACGTTTCTCTTTAATAAGCCCGCGTACAAGAATGTGCTCGTGAACGAGCTTATTCTCGACAAAAACGGACAAAAGATGTCGAAGTCGAAAAAGAACACCGCTGACCCGTTTATGTTGCTCAAAAAATACGGAGCGGATGCGACGCGGTGGTATCTGGTGGCGAACAGCCCTGTGTGGCGCCCAACGCTGTTTGATGAAGAGGGCGTGGCGGAAGTCCAGCGTAAGTTTTTTAGCACGCTCCTCAACACATATTCTTTTTTTGCGTTGTATGCAAATGTCGATTCTTTTTCTTATACTGAGCCCCGCATTCCGATAGCCGAGCGGCAGGAAATTGACCGGTGGATTCTCTCCGAGCTGAATACGCTCGTGAGAAATTACGGCGCGTGGATGGATGAATACGACGTGACACGGGCTGCGCGTGCTGTGAGCGACTTCACACTCGATAATCTTTCTAACTGGTATGTTCGGAGAAATCGTCGTAGATTCTGGAAGAGCGAAAAAGGCAAAGATAAGACGGCGGCATACCAGACGCTCTACGAATGCCTGGTGACGGTTACAAAGTTCATCGCGCCGTTTGCACCGTTCATTGCCGAGGAACTTTATCGCAGCCTGAATGTTGTTACCCGGCACGAGGGGGCAGAATCCGTGCACCATGCGATGCTTCCGCCAGCAGATAATGCAGCAGTAGATAAAGCGCTTGAGCAGAAGATGGCGCGTGCGATTCGCATTGTGTCATTGGTGCGGGCAATGCGGATGAAGTCGAACCTGAAAGTGCGCCAGCCGCTGAAGCGCATACTGGTCCCCGTCCTCAGCGAGCGGGATAAAGCTGAAGTGGAGCATATGCGAGACGTGATTCTCGAAGAGATCAACGTCAAGCAGATCGAGTATATGATGGGCGATTCCGGCATCGTGCGCAAGAAGGCGAAGCCGAATTTCAAAACGTTGGGACCGAAATTCGGCAAACAGGTGCAAGAGGTGGCGACAAAGATCCGGGAGTTTTCGTCGGCAGACATTACGACGCTGGAACGTGACGGCAACATGAAAGTCGCTTCCAACGGTTCTGAGTTTGAAATCAGTCGCGAGGATGTGGAAGTGCAGCATGAAGACATCCAGGGTTGGCTGGTGGATAGCGACGGCGCGGTGACGGTAGCTCTCGATACCGAGTTGACCGAAGAATTGATCGACGAAGGCTTTGCGCGTGAGTTTGTGAACCGTGTGCAGAATATGCGAAAGGATTCCGGGTTCGACGTTACCGACAGAATCAAGATTTTTTATCAGTCTTCGGCAAAGTTGGGCACTGCGCTAGAGAAAAAAGCGTTGTACATCAAGCAAGAAACGTTGGCTGTAGAGATGTCGCCGCTTTCACCGGCAGTAAAAGCTAAACCGCAAGAAGCGGATATCAACGGCGAAGCAGCCGTAATTGCAGTAGAAAGAGTGTAAACCAGTAAACTTGAAATTCTAATTTCTAAATACAAAACAATATCGAATACCAAAGCACGAAACACTCGTAGATCAACTTTAGAACTTAGTTTTTTAGAATTTGTTTAGGATTTAGTGATTCGCTTTTAGCATTTAAGGAGGATTATGGCAAAAGCACCGGTAAAAAAATCAACGGCAAAAACGACAAAGGCTACAAAAGCTGCGAAGCCAGTAAAAGCGGCCGCAGTTAAAGAGAAGCAGACGCAGTTGAAGGCGAAACAGAGCCCGTCGAAACCGCCTGTCCCGCGCAAAGGGTATAGTAAGTCGGACCTGGATTACTTCAAGAACTTGATACAGGAGCGGCGGAAGGAGATTCTCGAAGACCTCGAGACGCTGAAATCAAGTATGATGGATGTGACGACGGGAGAGTATGTAACGGAGAACTCGACCTACTCCTTGCACATGGAGCAGGGCACGGATGCAATGGAGCGGGAGAAGACATTCCTGTTTGCGTCGCGTGAGGGCAAATTCCTGAACTATCTCGATGACGCCCTCAAGCGTATCGAGAAGGGCGAGTACGGTTTCTGCGTGGATTGCGGAAAGCTCATCGACAAAGAGCGTCTTGAAGCTGTCCCCCACGCGCAACTGTGCATTGACTGCAAACTAAAGAGAGGGAAGTAACTACTCGTCACTGTATCGGCACCCTTTGATGAGCTCAGGATGTCTCGCGATGATGACTCAACTTTAAACTTGAAACTTTAGACCTGAGACTGAGTAAGTATGCGCGTACTCTACGTAACCGGAATTATCGTTGTGCTCGACCAGATTACGAAACTCCTCGTGAAAGGGTTCTCCATCCCATTTCTGGATTTTTATCATTCGGGAATGCCGCTTGGGTCAAGCCACGCGATTCTCGGAGATTTTTTCCGGCTGACGTTTATCGAAAACCCGGGCATGGCGTTCGGAATTGATTTCGGCGGGAAGCTGTTCCTCACGCTGTTTTCCATTGTAGCGAGCGGTGGGATTCTGTATTACCTATACAAGATTAAGGAAGAGCCGTTCGTTATCCGGTTTTCCCTTGCGATGATTTTGGGCGGCGCGGTGGGCAATCTCATCGATCGCGTATTCTACGGTGTGTTCTTCGGGGAAGGTCCATTGTTCTACGGCAAGGTTGTAGATTTCCTTGATGTGGATTTCTTTAACATCGAGGTGCTAGGATTCCACATCTCCCGCTGGCCGGTGTTTAATATTGCCGACGCGTCGGTGTCTGCCGGCGTTATCATCCTTCTCATTTTCCATCGCCGGTTTTCGGGTACCGAGCAGCCGAGTGTTTCACTCGCGGCGCCGGGCGCTGTTGATGCCGCAGCAAGCCCATCAAACGGGCCGGTGAGCGTTTCAGACGATGCGGGACGGACTTCGGGCACGCCCTCCTGATGTTATTATTGTCCAACATTGTATGGCTTTGGGTAGGCGCAACCTTTAGGTTGCGTTTTTGCTAATGGGCGCAGACTGGAAGTCTGCGGCTACCAATCTTTGCTCGGTGAACGATGTCTCGTCCTAATTACGCGCACACTCCTATTGATCATGAGCCTGAAGAACGCGAGCGTATGAGTTTGGTTGTTCCCGCCAAACAATCCCGCGAGCGGCTGGATGTGTACCTCACGCATCAAGTTGAAAACGCCACACGCAACAAAGTCCAACAAGCAATCGAAGCCGGGTATGTGCTGGTCAATGGCAAGCGGGTGAAGCCCAGCCATCCCATTACACCGGGCGAAGTTATTGAAATTACCTTCCAGCGTCCACCGCGACGAGACGCGGTGCCGGAGAACATTCATCTCGACATCGTGTATGAAGACGACGAGCTTCTCGTTGTGAACAAGCCGGCAGGCATGGTGACGCACCCCGCGTACGGCAATTATACCGGTACACTCGTTAACGCGCTGCTCTATCATACCGCTAAGCTTTCGACACCCAGCGCGGATTTGCGTCCCGGCATTGTTCACAGATTGGATAAAGACACAAGCGGGCTGCTCGTTGTTGCTAAGACGGACGCGGCGCACCATACGCTGGCAAAGCAGTTCGCCAAGCGTACTATTGATAGGGAATACTGGGCGATAGTATGGGGGAGATTCCGGCAACGTAAGGGAACTATCGAAGCAAGCCTCGGCAGAAGTAAGCGTGACCGCAAGAAAGTCGCCGTCACTGCCGACGGCAAGCATGCCGTGACGGAATATGAGGTGATGAAAGCATTCGGGTTTCTTTCGCTGGTGCGCCTGAAGCTTAAAACCGGGCGCACGCACCAGATACGCGCTCATTTGGTACACATCGGACATCCGGTGTTCGGCGACCCAACGTACGGCGGGAGGAGCAGTGAGTGGGGAGGCTTGAGGGGTAGTAAAGTCCAGCGCGCGCAGAACCTGTTGGACCTCATCACTCGCCAGGCATTACACGCAAAGACGATTGGATTTATTCATCCGAAGACGAAGCAAACGGTGAAGTTTGATTCTGAATTGCCGGAGGATATGAAGCAGGTGTTGGAGAAGCTGGGGTGACCCTCATGCGCATGACTGGCAATCGAACACATCTATTTTTTCCGTTGTTGAAGTTTTAAGCATCACATCGTACTCCACAAATCCGCAGCAGGGTCCGCCACGGTTGATATCATACACACGTACGGTATAACTTCCGGGCGAGAGAGTAAACTCTGCTATACCTCGTTCGTCAGTATAACGAGTCTCGCCGGTTTGGATGATTTCGATTTTTTTATCCGGTACACCTGTATCTTGCCAGTAAACATAGACGGTAATCGTGCTCCAGTCGGATGGAGAAAGCTCCGTGCATCGGAAGTTTATGAAAACAATGAATAGAAAGAATATGGTAGCGGCTTGCTTTTTCATATCACGCCTCACTTACAGATTCCATCTGACAGTTTACCTATATGTGTTGTCACTTTCAGCTAATATGACAGGCATAGGCGACCACGTTGGGTGGAATGCAACCTTGAGTGACGTTAACTCACGTCCTCCGGACCCATCAGGCTTAATGATCATTAGCTCACCGGGTCTGCCGTGGTACGTAATGCATGCGCCATCGGGCGACCATTGTGGCCTGTTGCCATTTGAAGCTATCTGCATATTTCCTGAGCCGTCAGCGTTGACGATAAAGACGCCGCCATCGCCAGAGTAAGTCAGTTTAGACGCGTCTGGCGACCAGCTTGGCGCTGCGGCGATATTGGCTCCGCCTACGATTCGTTGATTTCCCTCGCCGGTACGATTGACGACCCAAAGCCCGCCTGCGGCGTCAAGATAGGCAATGCGTTCACCATCGGGCGACCAGGCGGGATCACGTACGTAACTGCCAGAGACCATGTTTTCGCCACTCCCATCCAATTTGGAAACGTAAAGGAAGGGACCACGGACGAATGCAAGTTCATCTCCTTTTGGCGAAATCGCAGGAGAGTGCCCCTGTGTTATTTTCATTACCGCTTCGGTTTGAGTATCGACAGAATAAATTGTATTGAGCGCCGAAAAAAGGATCTTTGTTTCATTCTGTGACCAGCAGTACGAAGACCCTATAGCACCAATATTGAGCAATGTTGGATTTGACCCGTCGGTGTTTACCACTATTAAGTCAACACCATAGATGTCGTGTGCCAGCTTAGAGCCGCTGGGAGACCATGCGACAGAAAAAATAACGCCCGACTCATGCACATCTGTAAAATTGTTTCCATCGGGCGTAATTGTGGCGACGGTCATCCCGCCCGATTCATTCTGGTAGATGAAGGCAATTTTATGCACTGGTTCCAGCACTACGTCCGTAGGTGTGGAACAGCTCACGGGAAAAACTAAAAGTAACAACAACACAGGAGAGCCTTTCATCACACACCTCATTTCACACCTCACTGTAATTTGTTTACAGCCGCCTGAGCAGAATCCAAAAAAGCGTGCAGGAATTCAGGAATGCGTTCTTTCACGGTATCAATTCGCCAGGAACGTCTAACTCCGTCCTTCACTAACTCCAGATAAATGCCACCTTGGTCATGTGCATCTGGTTGCCCGATAACCCCGTCCTGTAAAGAAAATACATCGTACGGAACTATAGCAGTTAAATGGCTGACTTCATTGTATTGTTCATCACTTAGCCTAACATAACTGCCATTATAGAGGTTTGCAGGATGCTGGTCCAACGTATCTTCGAACAATGCTGTTTTTTCAATTTTGAAGATCTCTACACACTGCTCTCCAAGGCATAAACCAGCAAATCTACCGAAGACGAGGTAGTCCGCGCGAATTCCGGAGTCGGGGTCGGCAATGCGTGTGCAGCTTGTTGTGGTGAGAACCAACGCGCTGATAATGAGGAAGACGGTATTGTTGTGCTTCATGTCATTTTCCGTGAAAAATACAATGGCTCTCTCCAATAAACTAATCAGGCATCCACACCCGTTCTGAAATATAGTTGTTCGGTTGAATGCGTGATTCCGTTACCCAGCCATCTCTCACCAACATCGCCATGCGAACAGTTTTGCCGTTGATGTGGATGTCAAACGAGTACGCGCCGTCTGGCAAGTGGCCGAGGTCGAACGAGGTCCGCGCGGGGTACACGAACCCGACTCCGGGCTCGGGTTCAGTCGGTTCTTGTATGCGTTCCAAACTCACGGCAAATCGATAATCGTTTCTCTCGAGAGAGCTAATAATTTGCCACTGAGAACCAACATAGTATCGCGTGGTTAAGAACTGCAACACCAACCCCGGTTGTTCCTGTTCCGTCAATGAGAGGAACAAGTACCGGATTTCCGTATCGATGGGTTGGTTTGGTACCACAACGAATTCCTCCGGTACGGCAAGGATCATTTCATCCGTCGGTTTGACGCCGGAATCAGTGCAGCCGAGCATTGCGACGAATAATATCAGCGCTAGTTTGTTTCTCATTTTTTCCTCACGTGACATTTTCGAGACGGGCTCTAGTAATTTCCCGGCGGCGGCGGCGAACCGTAGCTCTTTTTGAAATGCACCTTGCCGTTATAGCCGACGGTAAACTCCCAGAATCTTCGACTTATGCATCCGGCAGGGCAATCACCATAGCCCACGCTGAATAAATATGTCACGAAGCCGGGCTCAACCGACGCAGTGATGTCGTTGCCGTCATAACACCTGCCGTTCGGTTCTGCATATCCCACGCCGTCTATTGTTGCAAACGGCTGTGCAAGCGCAAGGATGTTGAGCGGCTTTGGTGAAAGCAGCACCGCCGTGTGACTCCATGGCCAATGATAATATCGCTCAAGCTCGAGTTCGTATTGCTCCATCAACTCATCGATTTGCGGATTCCCGGTAAGTCGGTTGCCGTTTCTCCATGCCTTTGTCCATTCTTTCGTGCTATCCACGGCGACAAGGAGTGAGTAAAGTTCTGGACTCGGGAATGCATGAATCTTGAATATCTGAGCGACGGAATCGCGTTCGGGTATCGAGGTTGCCTGATAGATATGGAGCAAGCCGTCATAGTACAATTGAATGAGTTCGTCAGGGATTTCAATTAACGATTTTTTGCTTTCTTCATCGTTATAGACATCGCGCAAGGCAAGCTGGGCGGCATCCTGCCAGTAGGCGTTCTTCACTGAGTCTGGTATGCCGGATTCGTCCGGCGGAGGAAGCTGTTTGCCATTTGTCCAATTTCTATCATCATTCTCAGCTTCCAGCAGGTTGCATGATAAGGACAAACCGAAGAGGAGAAGGACGCAAACGAGATATGTTAGCATGGTCTGCTTAGACATACTTCATCCGAGCTAGTAGGATTTCATGCGGAACGTGTGCCTGCTTGCCTTATTTTTGTCGATTGTAATAGTTTCTGTGAATGTTTGGTAACCATTCTTAACGAGCACAACAGTAATAGTATTACCGATGATGTACCCGTCTGGAGGCCAGGTGATAACGAACGATTGTCCGATGCCAAGAACATCATTGCTTACAGCAAGTTCCCCCTTAGAGTCAGAAATGATGAGGGGAGTCATGGACTCTAACTCAGGCACGTTGTCTGTCCGGAGATAAAATTTTATTCTTTCAGATGTAGTCGAGGTTGCGTACTCGAATTCGTATACTCCGTTGGTGGCGGTTGTTCCATTGTATTCATAGGTATGGTATCCTGCCTGCAAATATTTTTTCTCGATGACTTTTTTGTAGCCGAACGGGTCGTATATTTTGAGCGTCACGGTGTCCGGGTTTTCAACCCCATAAAACAATATCGCTCCCCGAGAGATAAAGTCCTGGTTGCAGTAGAAAATATAATGAAAGCCGACATTCGGAATTGGCTTGTTGTTCTCGTCGACAACCTGAACAAACAACGCAGGGGGCAGCAGCTCGTCGTAATCGAACGGGTTATCGTTGCAGCCCGCGAGCCCGTACGCGCTTGTTAGAACGAGAATTGCTATAAGACTTCTCAAAAATACTGTCAGCTTGTCATTCCCGTCCCAAAGGGATCCCTTCGGGAAGTGTTTTGTCGGGAATCCAGTTGGTGGATGCCCGCTTAAAATCTGCGGGCATGACAGGCTTTTTGTTTTTGCAATGGATTCTATATGTATTGCTTTCTTCATCAGCATACCATTAAAGTGTCTCACTTCAACTCAGCTTTCTCCAGCAGTAATTCTCCCGCGTACCAAGTTATGCCTTCGTACATGTCCAGTTCAAGGTCGGTTTCTGCATCCCACCTCTCTTTGACGAAACCAACGCCTGGCGCGTAGTACCTGTGATACTCCCGTATGCCATTCAACGGGGTTGAGAGTCTCACGCGGTAATGATGACACAAAAATGTCCCGGCAGGAACCGTCACCGCAACGCCCTTTTCGAGCAGGGTATAGGTGTAAAAGGTGCTGACTTTCACGGAACCCCCCGTATCAAGCGGGTAGGGTATGTGGAGGCCTGGAAAACCAAAGTGCCTTTCGCCGCCGTACAAAATTGTCAGCGTCCTTCTCCATATGCCGTCAGCGCGATTTGCCAGAAATCCGGCGAAATTTGTTTGATACCATCTTTCGTCTTCGATATCGACAGCCAGTTGTACGGCATGCTGTACCGTTTCACTTGAATCCACATTTCCGTCTGAATCGTAAAGCACACGCGTGTAGGTCCACGTATTGCCGGCTTTAAGCGGGATAAGCTGAGTGCCTTGGCTAACAACATTTGCGCCTTCAACAGCTTCAAAGGGGTTTACCCTCTGATTACACGAGACGAACGTGAGGACGGAAACGGCTAATGCTGTTGTCAGTTGGATGGGTGTTTTCATTTTGCGCTACGTTTAGAACGCCGCTCTGTATGTGATATTTATATTCATCGCTACAATAGAGTCTTGCATGACAGTAAAACGCAATATATAACCTTCGCCATCGAAGCCGTTCGCGTAATAAAGGGAATCCTCTACAACGAAAATACTGTAACTTCCTGGGGGCAGCTCTGTCTCAAAGAATCCATTCTTGTTTGAACTTATTGTCGCGACGCGCTGAGTGGATATTGAGCTATAGAAAGGACCATACCCAGCTTGTACGACATCTCCGTTGAGCAGCGTAGGCATGTGGACGACGACAGTACGTTGCACGGGAGTAATCGTGCCGCTATGACCAGGCGGTGGTCCCGGCATGAAATCTCCTTCCCAGAAATGGACGTAGCCGCACACTCCTTGGCTAATTGTGGCTAGTGATTCTGGAGGAGGCTGGTCGATGATTCGATAGCGCGGGCCTTGCCCGAGATCGGTGCATGCCGAGAGGAAGAGAGGGGTGAAACTGAGAACAACAGTGGCAAATGTCCTCATCACGTGTGCTCCTTATAGAACTGTAAGGTGCTTCACATATAGTCTAAGAAGAGCATGAGAAAAAGTCAAGTGTTGCCGGGAAGAGGTGTCTTATCTCTTTAGGTAGGCTAGAACTGCCTACCGGTAGGCATTCTTGTCTGACATTTTAGACGGACAGGTGGGAATGCCTGCCCTACCCATCGAATCTTCACCTACATCATATTCTTTATTTACAGATTTTCTTGAGGGTGATTCTCAGTTATAATACTCACCACAAACTTGCCTCGCCGTACCGGAAAGCCCACGGGCGAGAATTGCCCATCCCACACAAGCACTTGCCGCACGGAATATGGGTCGATGTCCACAAGCTCGAACGATTCAAGCCACTCGCCGTCCAGATATAATGTAAAGTCCTTGTTCGGAGTGCGATAGCGGACGTCCCATGGTACGATGACGTTAGGGAGCAGGTAACGCAACGTGCGCTCCAGGTCAGGCTCCCCGGTTTTTTCAAAATCCTCGGCGTTGAGAATATACCGTGCGCGTTTGTGCCCGAATGGGCGCTCGGCTGTCACACGGACTTCCGACATGCCTACCGGCTGAGACGTCAGCTCGACATTCCAACGCAGCTCACGTTGCGAGAGCACGAGGAAATCCTTCGTCCATTTTTCATATCCAACGTGGGTGATAGAAACGATGTGCCTTGCTTCCGTGGGCAGTTCCAGCCGGAAGTAGCCGTTCGCATCTGTCGAGACGCCAGTTCTCGTGCCACGCACGACGATGTTCACAGCGCTGAGCGGGCGCCCTGTGTTGGCGTCAATTACCGTACCCTCTATAGTAAAGGTCTCGGGCTCCTGCGCGCTTTGCAACGCGGTTTCCTGTGCACTTGCAACGAGGGCGACAGCGAGCATCAGGACGAAGATCCAAACGGTGTGTAAGGATAGGGAGTTTGTAGGGGAGGCATGGAATTTGGTCATACGGCACCTGTATTGGTTTGTTATATTGTAGGGGTTCAATATATTGAACCCCTAAGCCTAATTTTCCACGGCACAAGGGGAACCCGGTTTGCACGGATTCCCCTTATCCCTCGTCACTGTCTCATAACACCCACCAAGGCGTCATTCAGAAGGAGGAGTATGTAGCCGCCACATGTCATGAGACATTTTTCCCAATGTGCGTCGCACGTTATTTGCTACCGGCCCCTATTGCGGCTTCCACCGCTGCTGCGTGAGTTGCCGCCGCTCCGTTGCGGAGGGGCGGATTCACGCGGCCTGCTTTGAGGCGCCGGGCGTGTCTGGGGTTCAGACTTAGGCGGACTCGAACGTCCGCGATTCTCGATTCGTTCCTTTGTCATCTCACGCCGTTCGTAATACGGCGTCGTTCGTTCTTCTCGCTCACGTTGCTGTTGCTGAACCGCATCCCGCTGCGGCGTATCTTGCGAACGTTCGCTTGGGTGGCTCACACCATCGTCCCGTTCGCGCCCACGTTCGGGCGTGCCTTGCGTGCCGCGGGTGTTTCCGCTTTCACGCGTGCGGTTCTCTCGTCCCGGATCAGTATTACGCATCTCCGTTTGCCGCTCGATGTCGCCGCGGTTGATTCTATCGACTTCCAGCGAGAGCCGCCGTTCCGGCCTGCGTGCTTCGATGCGCACGTTGCGTTCTCTGCTGTCGTCGGTGTCGGGACGATAGACTTCGATGCGCTCGCGTCCACCGTCTCTCACTGTGCGCTCGCGTTCCGCGCCGTTGCCTCTGTTGCGCGTCGTGGTGACGTCGTACGATTCAACCCGCGTTTTGCCGCGCCGCTCGACGTATGTTCTGTCAACGCCGCGGTTAATGACCCTGTCTCTATCGACTTCATACCGCACAGCCGTCCGCGTGTTGCCGATGAGGCGGCGGGTGTATTCAGGCGGCGAGCAATATTGATATACGCTATGCGACCCGAAGTGCCGGTAGCGCACGAACGACCAATAGCTGTACGGTGCATACCACCGTGTTGTGAAGCGTATGCCTATCGAGAAGCTGAACGACGCGTACGGAGGCAGGGGAGCCCATCCGATGTAATCGTCGTTATAGCGCCACTCGACCCAGGCCGGACCCCAGACTCTATCCGGTATCCAGATCCATCCATAATAATCATCATAATACCATCTGCCGTAGTGATACACAGCCCAGCCGAACGGCTCGTCGGATATCCAATACCATCCGTAATCCGTCCACGCCCATCTACCATAGAGGTAGGGGCGCCAGCTGCGATGAAGCCTCATCGGGCGCCAGCCGTAGTACCCCGCGCTGATCTCTATCCACTCACCGTGAGGCGAAAGGGAAGAGTAAAAGAAGTCAATGCTGCCGTCTACCTCGTATGGCGTGACGGCCGCTTCAGACTTCGTCGTTGCGAGCAGAATCAGAGCAACTGCCGCAAGTGCGTAGAACAGATAAATTGTCTTTTTCATGATACCACCTGTAAAATGTGATACTCCAACGCTACCAAATGGACTTCAATACTTATGCCATCAGAACGCAGGGAAAATGCTTCGATATAGGGCGATTTCGGGCTTTCGCGTGTCCTAAACAGGCTCCAAACCGTGCGGTAATGAGGACAGCCGAATAATTGAATAGTGGACTGATAGAAAAGTGGAGGTATGTAATATTGTCAACCACCCCTGACCCCTCCTTGAACAAGGAGGGGAACACAAATGCCAAAGCTTGTTAAACGGTGGGAGGTTTGGCGAATTTAATCCCCCTCCTCTCTGAGGAGGGGCAAGGGGTGGTGCGTCTTAAAAATTCCTTCCATTATTTTCGCGTGTTTGGTGTCTGCCTGACGGTAAGGCAGATGTTTCTCCCAAAGGGATTCCTTAGGAAGTGGGTATGTCTTTGTATCCTTTGTTTTTTTCCTCTTGACATTGCAGGAAAAAATGCGTAGCTAAATAACTACGCATTGTTTTACAGCCAAAGAGCCACGAAATGAATTTACGACGTGATGTTTTTCAAGCTATGGCAGACCCGACAAGAAGGGCTATCCTGCTCCTGGTCGCTTCGCACTCTATGACGGCGGGCGCCATTGCTTCGCACTTTGATACCGCCAGGCCGACGGTTTCCAAACACTTGCACATCCTCACCGAGTGCAAATTATTGGAACAAGAGCAAAGCGGCAGGGAAATACATTATCACATAAATCCCCACAAGATGAAAGAAATAGCGGACTTTATTGAGCCGTTCCGCAAACTGTGGGATGAGAGGTTTAACAAATTGGAATCCATAATGAAAAAATACAAAACAAAAAAGTAGAACACTATGGAACGAAAAACGAAAGTCCATGCCGAAGACGGCAAACAGGAATTGCTGATCACAAGGGAATTTGATTTGCCCTTGGAGCTACTTTTCAAAGCGTATGTTGAGCCCGACATTGTTGAGCAATGGATGGGAACGAAAGTGCTGAAGCTCGAGAATAAAAAGCACGGCAGTTACCAATTCGTGACAACCGACCCGCATGGAAACAAGTACGGGTTAAGCGGGGTCATCCATGAGTTTCTTCCGAACCGCAACATCATCCGGACATTTGAAATGGAGAGTATGCCCTCCGGCGTCCAGCTTGAGTTCCTGGAATTTGAACAACTCACCAACGAGAACAGCAAACTGACAATGCACATCGTATTTAGGTCTGTCGAACTCAGAGACCAGCTGCTGAAACTGCCGTTCGCCATGGGCGTTAACATGGCACACAACCGATTACAAGAAATCGTAAGCAAACTACCATAATACACAACATACAGGAGGAGCGAGTATGTCAAAAAGAAACAAAATCATCTATTGGGCTTCCACCCTTTGGCTTGCGCTGGGTATGGCATCGACAGGAGGGGTGCAGTTATTCAGGATGGAACAGGACGTAGATCTCATGACGCGTTTGGGCTATCCGATTTATCTTCTCACGATACTTGGCGTCTGGAAAATTTTGGGAGTTATAGCAGTGCTTGTTCCTAAATTTCCACTCCTCAAGGAATGGACTTATGCGGGGTTTTTCTTCGCGATGTCCGGAGCGCTCGTTTCGCACATCGCGTCGGGCAGCGGCATTAGTGAAATGTTCGGCCCGTCGTTGCTCATTGTCCTGACGGTACTCTCGTGGTATTTCAGGCCTGCGGAAAGAAAAATCGCTTCCGTTAACCAATAAATGAAGAGGATGAACAACATGAAGAGCACTAAAAAGAAGTTGCCGCCGGTAGAGAGTGAAAAGCTACTCGGAGTATTGGAAGCACGGTTTGAAAAAAACATGAGCCGCCATAAAGGCGTTCAGTGGGCGAAGGTGTTGGCAAGGCTGGAGGCGAAACCTGAAAAACTCTGGTCGCTCAGCGAGATGGAGCGAACCGGCGGCGAGCCGGATGTTATCGGCTATGATAAAAAGACGGGGGAGTTCGTTTTTTATGATGCTTCAGAGCAGAGCCCCAAAGGCCGCAGAAGTGTTTGCTATGACCATGAAGCGCTGGAGTCAAGGAAAGAGCACAAGCCGTGGGAGAGCGCTGTGAATATGGCAGACGAGATGGGCATTGAGATCCTCACAGAAGAACAATATCGAGAATTGCAGGAGCTTGGAGAATTCGATTTGACAACATCGAGCTGGGTGAAAACGCCCCCGGAGATTAGAAAACTTGGCGGCGCGCTGTTTTGCGACAGGCGTTTTAACACCGTCTTTCTGTATCACAACGGCGCTGAATCGTATTATGCTGCTCGGGGGTTCCGCGGCTCGCTGAGAGTTTGAAGTTGAAACGGAAAGGAATCGTTGACGCGCGGGAGAGTAATCCCCCTCCTCCTCGAGGAGGGGCAAGGGGTGGTGAGCTTTAAAGCTTGCTAGCTACGCCATAGACGATAAGACAAAAGCCAACCACCCCTGCCTACCGGCAGGCAGGCCTGACCCCTCTCCCAAGGGATCCCTTTGGGACTTGAAAAAGGAGGGGAAATAAAGCTCGAGTTTTTCAGTTTTGTACAAGGTATTATATCGTATCTGGTTTCTTTCTTGCTACTCTTGATTTACCTGGAATGAACTTTCCTCATCATTCCAAATAACCTTTTCCTTGTTTTTCTCCCACCAATTTCCCAAAGCAATTTTTATCGATTTTTTATTTTGCACGGCATCGCGAATAACTGCAAGCATCTGGTTGATCTTCCCCCGATTTTGCGGACACAGAGAAAAGCCACTATCTTGGTGGCAGAAGGAGGTCCGCAATGGAAAGAGTCAAGAAACGGAATCAGTATGAC
>JAKEEG010000086.1 GCA_022616555.1 Ignavibacteriota bacterium
ACCGTCATCGGAGACACTCGGCGCTCGGATATCACTCGCCGGTTGACTTCGAACAATTACACTCTTAACTTCGTGTCCAACTTTTCGGGGAAAGATCATTGTAACCCTTATCGGTTTAATACTTTCGATCATTAGAACGGTTTTCCGTTTCGAAGAAAAGACAATCTTCGATAAAACGCTAAAAGACGAGATACTAGATGTTGCAATGAGATATGATAAAGGGCTTTTCAATGATAAAGAACTGATCGATAAACTTTGGCTTATTACAGCTAAAGAACGAAAAGAAGTAGAAAAGTAGAATTACTTAAACATAATAACCTCCCGCATCGGCTAGAACGAACTCAGCCTCTCCGCAGGGTTTACCGTGTGGAGGTGATTGGGAGTATCACGCTCTTGTTTTTTAAATTTGAGCCTGATACTTTCAGGCTACTAAGTGACCACCATCTAAAGGAGAAACCTATGAAAACTTTCTCAATGCTTCTAATAAGTTTGGTTTTCATCGCTTTAGGCTGTGCTACCCCATATCAATCAGTTGGATTTACAGGAGGATACGAAGAAACACGACTTGACGAAAATATCTATAATGTTTATTTCCGTGGCAACGGCTACACAAGCCGTCAAAAGGCAGAAGATTTTGCTTTGCTGCGTGCTGCAGAACTGACCCTGCAATCTGGCTATAAGTTTTTTGTTATTACAGCGTCAAACGCCTACACCTCTACTTCTTTTTATACAACTCCAGTCCAGTCAAAAACAAAAACTAACGTGAGTGTTTATGGCAACACTGTCTATGGTAAATCTAAAACAACTACGACCGGAGGTGATACCTACGCTATTAACAAACCGGGGGTTGCACTAACAATTGTATGCTTTAAAGAGAGACCAGAAACCAACGCAACAATTTTTAATGCTCAGTTTATCGATGAGTCTATCAAGAGTAAGTACAAAATTGAACAGACGAAACCGTTTGCATACTAAGTTATAATTAAGGAGTAACCCAGATGAGTTGGAAGCTTCGTAAAAAACCGAATCCGTTTCTACCTAAATTACCCAGGCCGCCGAAACCTTCCAAACCACCAAAGCCTCCTAAACCGCCAAAGGCTCCTAGACCGCCAAAACCACCAGCTCCTCCTGGGTACGAGTATTACTGGAAGGATGATAAGTAACTATAACCTATCTCAAAAATACCCTCAAACCTGTCATTACGAGCGTTTCTAGACGAAGCAGTCGCATTTCTTTTCGTAGGATTTAGGTTGCTTCGAACAGAATGCCTTGTAAGGACGATTATTTGCGATGAATTCCAGTCGTTTTTAATTTAAGTCGTATTCAAACTGTACACTTGACCTGTTATGGAAGAAAAGGACGATAACTTTTGGTCTTCCTTACTTGATATCGTGAAGCTCATCACTAAAGGGCTGATTCATTTTGACAAGAAACGAAATACGACGAGTAGCTCACACCAAATAGAAAACACAAACCACGTGAAGAGTAAAACACAGAAAATTGGCAGCATTACTTTTCAACCAGCCGTACCCCAATATATTCGACGTATCCAATTCTTTCTGGAACGCATACAAAATCAGTATATACTACACACTATTGTTATAGGTTACTCAACATTGATCCTATTTTATTTCACAATTTCTAGACTTCTCGCTTTTTTTCTTCTGAATATTTTTGTCCTCGTTGGCGTTATTGTGTCTAATTACAATATTCCTGTAATTTATAAAGGATATAAAGGTTGGTTATTTCGTTTTGTGGTCTGGGCATTCATAACAACAGCTATCACCGTTTCTTTATTCATGCCTGTAAGTTTTATCGACGGTTTAGTTGAAATCCTCAAATAAGTGTTTGAATTGATTAGAATCAAAAACGGAATTTTGGTGGCTGACTAACTACCTAAATAAATCCAGCTCTCCGCCCCTTTGTACCCTTGTCGCTCTATAATCTTTTCACCCCAAAATGTAAAATGTAATCCCGTGTAACTCTCGCAATCTCAACGCGTTAGCGGAAAAATGCACATTTGTTAATTTTTTACTTGACAATGTAAAATTACTGTATTATACTTATTTACATTATTAAATTGAGTGCTGATTCTCGCCGATACAGCGGTACAATGATTGCAACCAACGAGCTCGTTTGCAATCATATAGAATTACCGTATCTGTGAAAATCTGTATTGAATCAGCGTTGTTCCTAGCAGACGAGGGCGCCTTTGGCTATGCCTTTTTTACGCCCTGCGCCTATCTTTTTATTTTTATTTGCGCTTGGCGGGGCGCTCTCGATGTTAGGATATAGCAATAGAAAAGGAAGTAGTAAACAAAAGAAGTAGCACCAGCACACCATACCGACACAGTCATCCTCCCTCTCTCAGTACCGAGAGCAACACGAAACTGATGACACTCACACAGCACGGGGCGACTCACTCTTTGGATAGAGCCGCCAACGCATTGGTGTGTGCGTATTGCGTATAACAAAGTATAAACAGAAAAGCTGAAAGGACATGCAGTTTTTTTGCGTGCGGGCTACCGAAATCGAAGCGGTGTGCGGAGGGAACTCATGACCTGCCTGCCGGCAGGCAGGCGTGCGTTTGATTTCAGCCTCGCTGCTCATGGCTGAAATCGGGCTCGCGCTGCTGGAAGTCATGAGGCGGGTTACGATTTCGGCGGGCTTTCTTGGTTACTTCTTTGCCCGAACAAAGAAGTAACAAAAATTAAACTAGGAGAATAAACAATTTCAATATATAACGCACTTCTCCTTCATCCTCTTAAACTCCTGTACCTCCCTCTCCCACATCTCACAGATCTTGTCGGGAGCAACGCCGGAGTCAATCGCTTCGCGCAGCCGGTGCGTGCCGGCAAGGAGGGCAATGCTTCGCGTGCGCCATTCGAATTGCTTGGGGTACATCGCTTTGATGGTGGAAAGCACATACACAGCAGTCTTAACAGGCTCGTACGAATTCCGGTCCGTTACGCGCACGTACACCCCGCCGCACGGTTTGCCTTTGTGTTTGGGATTTTCAGCAACACCAGGGATCGCAATCGGCGTGAACGTAATCGGCTCGAACACAACTCCCGGCAGCTTGAAGGCATTCATCCGCCTGGCGAGCTTTGTGCCGGAAATAAACGGGGCACCGACAGTCTGGAACGGCCGTTCCGTCCCACGGCCTTCGCTGAGATTCGTGCCTTCAACGAGACACATGCCGGGATACACAATGGCAGAGTTCAACGTAGGAATATTCGGCGAGGGCGGCACCCAGCGCAGTCCCGTTTCATCATACCACTTCGAGCGCTCCCAGTTCTCCATCGGCACTACGGTGAGATTGGCTTTGGAGCTGTCTGCGAGCCATCCCGCTTCGTTGATCATCTTCGCCAGCTCGCCCATCGTCATCCCGTGCGCAATGGGAATCGGGTGCATACCGACGAACGACGCGAGCGAGTCTTCCAGCACGAATCCCTCTACCCATGTACCGCGGATGGGATTCGGGCGGTCGAGCACCACGAACGGAATGTTGTTCTCTGCTGCCGCTTCCATCGCGAGCGACATGGTGCTCTCATAGGTGTAGAAGCGAGCGCCCACGCTCTGGATGTCGAATAGCAAGATATCGATGCCCTTAAACATCTCCGGCGTCGGTTTTTTGGTTTTACCATAGAGCGAATACACGGGAACGCCGGTGCGCTCGTCTTTGCCGTCCTGCACGGTCGCGCCCGCCGCAGCGTTGCCGCGTATGCCGTGCTCTGGACCAAACAGTGCTACGAGAGTGACAGTGCGATTCTCTTGCAGCGAGTCGGCAAGGTGCTTGCCGCTCGCAAGCAGTGCGGTGTGATTAGCAATCAGCCCGACCTTTTTGCCATCGATAAGGTGGGAGTATTTCTCAAACAACAGGTCGGCCCCAATTTTGACTTTGGGCGCTTGTCCAAAACACAACACCCCCGCTAACGCAAGTGCGAGGGTGATTGTGATAAGTCTACTAGTCTTGAGTCTCAAGTTCAAAGTGAAAGGCTTTCACTGATTACTGACAACTGGCAACCGAAAACTGTCCTATTTGCCTTCAACGAGCTCGCGCTCCGAGAAGAAAAATGCTACTTCAATGCGTCCGTTCTCCGGTGAATCAGAACCGTGCACGATGTTCTCGCCTTTGCTGTCTGCGTAGAGCTTGCGGATGGTGCCTTCTTTGGCATCCTTCGGGTCGGTGGCTCCGATGAGCTCGCGGAAGTCCGCCACCGCGTTTTCTTTTTCGAGTGCGATGGGCATGCACGGGCCGCTCGCCATAAACTCGACGAGGCTGTCATAAAATGGCCTGCCCTTGTGCACAGCATAAAATGCACCGCCGGTTGTAGGCGTGAGCTGAACCATCTTCATGCTCAGAATGTTAAATCCGGCTTTTTGAATATGCGCAACAACGGTGCCGGCCAAATGTTTCCGAATACAATCCGGTTTCAATATCGCAAGTGCTCGTTCTACGGCCATTATCGCTAAAACTCCTTAAGTAATGGTGAATAGTTATACAATATCAAATACCTAATTTCAAAATACTAAACAAATGCTAATATAAAAAATCCGAAACAATGATTTTTTGAATTTGTTTCGGATTTAGGAATTCAAGTTTAGGATTTAACCGTTACATGTCCCACGTGCGTTGCTGTTTCCACCAGCGCTCCATCACTTCGCCGGCATCGGTCTTGCCGTAGCTGGCCTTCCACTGGTTGTAGAAGTTGATGTCCGAGCTGTCGGGTTCCGGACTGGGCTGGTCGATTTGGACGCGCAGGGGCATAGCCATCGAATCGCCAAGCACGATCGCCTCGCCCTGTCGGAGTGTTGGGATCGCGGCATCGAGTCCGCTGAACGTATCCGGTACAAGCCTGCGCATGTACGCCTGGTCAACCGGATTCAGCAAGCGTAAAATGACAAAGCTGTTGCACTGCGACAGGATGGTTTCAGAAATCTCAGAAGGTCGCTGGCTGACAATCATACAGCTCACGCCATACTTGCGTCCTTCCTTCGCAATGCGCTCCACCGTACGGACTGCTGCCTTAGAGCCAGAGCCGGAGTGCGTCAAGTAATTATGCGCTTCTTCGAACACAAGCAGTATCGGTAAGTCGCGGCGGTTAGGATTCCAGAAGTTAAAATCAAAGGCAATGCGAGCGATGAGCGCGGCGACAGTGTTCACGATGTCAAACGGGATACCGCTCATGTCCATAATCGTGATCTTCGATTTCTTATCAAGGCCGAAAATCATCGAGAGCAGCGCTTTGGCGGATTCGGTGTCCGTGCACACGCGGGACTTGAAAATAAACGCGTAGCGTGGGTCGTTCATCTTCGTATTGAGCCGCACGATGAAGCGCGCGAATTTTCCAAAATACGGCCCTTCTTTACCGCCGCTCGGACCCGTAATTTTCTCGGTATCGAGGAATTGAATTTTCGCCCGGACTTCGTTCAGGTCGTAAAATACCGGGGAGTCGGCTGTAATGGACTCAGCAAGTCGCTGATTGGCGGATTTCTTCGCGGCCAGGATCAAATCGTGAAGCGTCGCTGTTTGCGTTGCGGCGTTTTCATCTTTGGGGTCGATGAGCATCTCGGTGATTTCTTCGAAGTTCATCAACCAGTACGGAAGCTCCAACCCTGCGATATCGAAGTGCCGCGAGCCTTCCGGGAACGCGCGCTTGTACTCGGAGTGGATATCAATAACGACTATTTTCGTTTCAGCCGAATTGACAGCTTTTTGGAGTATCGAAGCAACAGTGCAGGATTTCCCTGCGCCACTGGAGCCGAGGATCGCAATATGCTTGCCGAAAAACTTATTCGGGTCGATATAGGCTTGTTCGTTCTCAAACAACGACAGACGCCCAATAGAAAAATTAAATTTTTGATACGTCGCGAACGCTACTTTGAGGTCCTTGTCCTCGAGCACATACACGGGCATATCCGCAGTTGGCGGCACAGAGACACCGCTCTCAAAATAACCCTTCTTCAGCGAGCCGACCATCGTCACCGTCATGATGTAACGTTGAACGATTTTTTCCTGCTCATTGATGTCAGCCTTCTTGAAGCCGGACACGATGCCGATGACGTACTGCTTCCCGACCGGCACAAGCACATAGCTCCCAATCTGGCCAATGAGGTAGATTTTTTCACCAATTTTTTTCGAAAGGTTCGTGATGTGCGGATCAATCACAACAGTCAACGTTGTGCTCGAGACCTCTCGGATAACGCCTATTTTCTTTTCATCCCACGCGGATTGAGACATTGTTTTTCTTGCTTCTCTACTAGTACGCGAAAGGGCACGAATGCTCGTGCCCTTTCACAAAATACGATTCAGTTGCCAAAAATAAAAACTAATTCAGTGCTCGACTATCGCTTATTTCGACGACTCATTTCTGGACTGCATCTATCGCTATTGATGCAGTGTTGCAATATCGTTTGCAGTAATCCTCTTTATCGGCTCTTTTTCTTCTTTGTAGGCTTAGATTTTTTCGTTGCTTTCTTCTTTACAGGAGGCTTTCTGCTCGATACGGAAATGGTTTTCTTTCCACTACGACCGGATTTTTTGAGGGCTTTCGCCATCGTTTCACCGAGGAGCGCCGGGCTTTCTACCACGTGGATGCCAGCTTCGCGTATTGCAGCCATCTTTTCCGCGGCGGTTCCTTTGCCGCCGGAAATAATCGCTCCCGCGTGCCCCATGCGTCTGCCGGGAGGCGCTGTTTGTCCGGCAATAAATCCGACCACCGGTTTCTTTACATGTTTGGCGATGTACTCTGCGGCCTCTTCTTCAGCCGTACCACCAATTTCACCAATCATAATGATGGCGTCCGTGCCGGAGTCTTCGTTAAATAATTTCACGGCATCAATGAAGCGCGTGCCGATGACCGGGTCGCCGCCGATGCCAATGCACGTCGATTGCCCGATCCCTCTCTCAGTAAGTTGCCATACAGCTTCATACGTAAGCGTGCCGCTGCGCGAGATGAGTCCTACCCGACCCGGCTTGTGGATGAACCCTGGCATAATTCCCACCTTGCACTCGCCCGGCGTGATAATGCCCGGACAGTTTGGTCCAATCATGCGCACGCCTCGCGCTTTCAGGTACTCGTACACTTTCACCATATCGTTCGCTGGGATGCCTTCGGTGATCGTCACGACAAGCTTCACGCCCGCCTCCGCCGATTCCATAATGGCATCTGCCGCAAACGCTGCAGGCACGAAAATAACGGAGACGTCCGCACCCTCTTTGACTACTGCGTCTCTCACCGTATTAAAAACGGGCACAGCTCGCGCGAGCTGGTCTTTCTCGTTGCCGCGATATAATTGTCCGCCTTTGCTCGGCGTAACACCGGCAACGACGTTTGTGCCGTACTCAATCATCATTTTGGTATGGAATGTTCCCTCACCGCCTGTGATACCTTGCACAACGAGGCGTGTTTTTTTATTAACAAGTATGCTCATGTGTCAGTTATTGGTTATTGGTGAATAGTAAATAGTTAACGTATGTAAAAGTACAACCTTTTCAAACAATCCGTGGAGGATACTAAATATGCAGATTAGGCAGACTTACCTTCACAACAAATCCGCTCTAATCAGGTTTTGTCGGCTTTTTCAGCGTCCTATTCTTTTGCATTTTCCAAAAAATCAGCCACGTTCAAAATTGTTGCTTCATCAAAATGTTTACCCAAAATTTGCAAGCCGATTGGCAAGCCTTGCTTGTCAGAGCCGCAGGGGATGCTGATGCCGGGAATGCCCGCGAGGTTCGCGGAGGTTGTATAGATATCCGACAAATACATCTGAAGCGGATCGTCCGTCCTCTCTCCTGCTCTAAACGCCGTCGTGGGCGAGGTCGGGGTGATGAGACAATCAACTTTCTTGAATGCGTTCAAGAAATCCTCTTGAATCAGCCTTCGCACTTTCTGGCCTTTGCGGTAGTACGCGTCGTAATACCCACTCGACAAAACGTACGTGCCGAGCATGATGCGGCGTTTCACCTCAGCGCCAAAGCCTTGACTCCGGGATTTGGTATACATCTCGGCGAGGTCGCGAACGCCATCGGCGCGGAAGCCATATCGCGCTCCATCATACCGGGCAAGATTGGAGGATGCTTCAGCGGTCGCCAAAATATAATACGTGGCGATAGTGTATTCCGTGTGTGGGAGCGAAACCTCCTGAATAACGGCGCCGTTGGAGCGAAGGACATCGACTTTCTTTTCCATCGCGTTTCGAATCTCCGCAGTGAGCGCGTCGCCATAGTACTCTTTGGGCAAACCGACTCGCAAGCCTTTAACATTCTTTTTGAGCGCTTTGACAAAATCAGGCACCGGGACATCAGCCGAAGTGGAATCTTTCTCGTCATGCCCGGAGATGACATTCAGCACCTGCGCGGCGTCCTTCGCGCACAAAGCGAACGGACCTATCTGGTCAAACGACGATGCGAACGCAACAAGACCGTAACGCGATACGCGGCCGTATGTCGGCTTCATCCCTACGACTCCTGTCAACGCGGCTGGCTGGCGAATCGAGCCGCCTGTGTCCGTTCCGAGCGCAGTTGTCGCCATCCCGGCTTTGACTGCTACGGCGGAACCGCCGCTGGAACCACCTGGGATGCGAGATTCATCCTGCGGGAGCTTTACGCGCCCGAACGCCGAATTCTCCGTCGAAGACCCCATCGCGAACTCGTCCATGTTCGTTTTGCCAACAATGACGGCGTCGGCGTCGAGCAATCGTTGTATGCTCGTCGCAGAGTAGGGCGAAACAAAATTCTCCAGAATCTTCGAGCCACAGGTGACACGCTCACCTTGAAGCGCGAGCACGTCCTTCACGGCAACAACCATTCCTGCAAGCGGCTCTGCTTTACCCACGCGGAGTTTCTTATCGACTTCGCGAGCCCGTTGGAGTGCTTTTTCGGGAAATACAGACAGAAAAGCATTCAGCGACTTCCCCGCATCGATCGCGCGGAGGTAGTCGCCGGTAAGCTGCTCGCACGTCGTTGTGCCCGCCGAAAGGTCGGCGCGTATAGCGTCAAACGTTTTCATGTGCGGGAGAACAACAGTTCTTCATCGACAATTTGGGATAAATTGCTGGATGGTTGGGCAAGGAACGAGGACAAAGCCGACGGCGCTAGGATCGACACAACTGTTAATCCGGAGAATCAGCTCTTGTCGTCTTTTTTGTCTTTGTCCTCAACCTGCTTGGTTTCTTTTTCGATGTCTTCCTGGACATCGCGGGCGGCTTTTCGGAATTCGCGCAAGCCTTTACCCAAGCCCTGCGCAAGCTCCGGAATCTTCCGCGCTCCGAAAAACAGGAGCACGACCAGCAGAATAAGAATAATTTCCGACGCGCCTAAATTCGGCATCGTACACCTCTACGCGGATAGTGAATGATACACAAAACTTTCGACCAGCGACTCAAAGATCTTTCTCCCGTCAGACGATCCCATGACCGGCTCAACAGCATTTTCGGGGTGCGGCATCATCCCAAGCACATTGCCTTGCTCGTTGATAATACCCGCGATATTATTGATGGAACCGTTCGGGCTGCTTTCTTTCGTCACGTTGCCGCGCTCATCGCAATAGCGAAAAACAATTTGGCGATTGTCTTCGAGCCGCTTCACAGTGTCCGGCTCGGCAAAATAATTACCGTCGCCGTGCGCAATCAACACTCGCAGTACATCTCCCTGATTGCATTGGGAGGAGAACCGTGTCTGGTTGTTTTCAACACGCAGGTTGATGAAATCGCAAACAAACTTGAGCGATTCGTTCCGCAGCAGAACACCGGGGAGCAAGCCAGCCTCGGCAAGAATCTGGAACCCGTTGCAGATGCCCATCACGATACCGCCGCTTTTGGCAAAGCGCACAACGTCTGTCATGATCGGCGAAAACCGGGCAATAGCGCCGCAGCGCAAATAATCTCCGTACGAGAATCCGCCCGGAAGGATCACCGCATCGACATCGCCCACGCTGCCCTCTTTATGCCAGATGAGCCGCGTTTCGAGTTTCATGACGGATTCCATGGCGTACTGCGCGTCGTGATCGCGGTTGGATCCCGGGAAAACAACTATGCCGACTTTGAGCTTAGACATGGGCTTTCTGAGCGTGAACTTCTTCGAGCGTGAAAGTAAAGTCTTCCATTACGGGATTGGCCAGGAGTTTTTGGCAAGCTTCCTGCACAATGCGTTCAGCTTCCTGTTTGCTCGAAGCCTCTACTTTCATTTCAACAAATTTACCGATACGAACGTTCTTTGCGTTCTTATAGCCAAGTGAATGTATGCCGTGTTCAACGGCTTTCCCTTGCGGGTCTAAGATAGACTTTCTCAGCGTTACAACAATTTTTGCGTGAAACAACAGAACCTCTTTTGTTAAATACTAAATTCTAATCGGATATTTGAGTTTTGATATTGTTTAGAATTTAGGTTTTTGGATTTCAGATTTAGATGTCGATACTCGAAACTTCGTTCTCTTCGTCCGGCTCTTTTTCAACTTTGGATAATACATGAGCTATACCTTCATAGATATAACGGATAACACCGAACACAATAAACGCCGCCAACGCGGCAAACAACAGTGTGCCTTCGGACGCTATAACAACGATGGCACCCAAGACGGAAAACAGCGCCCTCAGCGGGTGCTCTTTCAAGCCGCGGCGCGTGAACTTCGGCAAAGTATCGTATCTGACATTGCTTACCATAAGCAGGGACAGCAGGACAACCATCGGTGCAAGCGCATCACGCGTCCAACCCTGCAATCCAAAGCCTTCGGAATAATACTGGAGCATGAAGGCGACGATTGTCATCGCTTGGGACGGGATAGGTAAGCCTTTGAAGTAATCTTTGTCGAATCCGACCAGTTGCACATTAAAGCGTGCGAGTCGAATTGCTCCAAACGCAAGCGGCATTGCGCTCACCAATATGCCTGTGCTGCCGAAGTTAAAGAGATATGCCTGATAGACGAGGAATGACGGAGCGGCACCGAATGAAACCACATCCGACAGTGAATCAAGCTCAACACCAAACTGGCTGGAGGAGCGCGTGATACGCGCCATCACGCCGTCGAATGCATCGAAACCCGCTGCGAGGATGATGAACCATGCAGCAAGTTCGATTTTACCTTGACTCGTATAGAGGATGGACAGAAACCCGCAAAAAATATTCAGAACTGTAAACAAGCTGGGGACAACTGCCCGTGTTATTTTCATCGTCAACAATCTCCCAGATTGTGATGGGTTAGATTGTACAAGATTGCTATCGGTATTCCGCCAGCACCGTTTCGCCGGCTACGGTGATGTCGCCGACCTTCACGTTAACCGCAACAGAAGTCGGTACGAAAACATCCACTCGCGAGCCAAACTTGATCATGCCGAAACGCTCGCCCGCTGTCGTACTGTCGCCCGGCTTCAGGTTGCAGACAATCCTGCGGGCGATGAAGCCGGCAATTTGTTTGAAGAGGACTTTACCATGTTCCCCTTCCATGCCGATAATCGTCTGCTCGTTTTTTTCGGAGGCTTTATCCTCGAATGCCGCGAAATATTCGCCTTTAACGTACCGGTAATGCTGCACCGTGCCGGTAATCGGCGACCGGTTCACGTGTACATTCACCGGCGACATAAAGATGCTGATCATCGTTGTTTCGCCCTGAAAATATTCAGGCTCTACGGCTTGTTTCACGACGATCACTTTCCCATCCGCGGGCGAAATAACAAGTTTTTCGCCTTTTGGGGTACTGCGCTCCGGGTCTCGAAAAAAATTAGCCGTAAATGCGAAGAGCAGTACTGAAAGTCCGATGACACCGAATTTGACGCCCTTTGGCTCGATAAACACCAGAGCCACGACGATCAGAATAAGGCAAAGTGCTGTAACGGTAAAAAAAACATCGTAACCGTATTTTGTGATGCCCATTTCGCCCGGGAAAGTCCTCAAAAAAAATATTAAGATGAACTATGGTACCGAAAAATAGGCCGAAAGTCAAGGAAGGGTATCGAATGCGGATTTTGGAGTGTAGAGTGCGGAATGTTTGAACGGAAACGTGAGCAGGAAAATAATGAGTTCAGAATGGGCGGAGTTCAAACCTCATTCCGCATTCGGTTGTAGCCCTAACGGGAATCGAACCCGTATTTCAGCCTTGAGAGGGCTGCGTCCTAAACCGTTAGACGATAGGGCCGTAACAATTGCGAAAGTCGAATTTTCAATTTCGAAATGCAAACCTTAACATTCGCAATTGGCAATTCAAAATTCGAAATGGTTTTGCTGCCCCGCTAGGGCTCGAACCTAGACTTTTCTGATCCAGAGTCAGACGTGTTGCCAATTACACCACGGGGCAAAAGTAGTGTGCATTAATCTAAGGAAAACAAACAACATTTTCCAGCATATTCCGTAGGGAAATTCTCAAGCATTCATGCAACCTTTTGCTCTTCAAATGTCACTCATTATTGATTAATGGAACCGGCTCCTCAGGCACAAACGCATACTGTCGAACGTCAGTTGGTCGGCGATTTTCTGGTCGCGCGCGACGCACAGTCTTTTCACCAACTGTACCAGTACGCAACGCCGTACCTCTACCAGTTTATACTTCGGTTGATAGGGGGAAATGAAAACGACGCACAGGACATTCTGCAGGATGTCTGGATACGGGCTGTAGAGCGGCTTGCGGAGTTCCGCTGGGAATCAAGCCTGCGCACATGGATTTCTGGTATCGCGGTCAACAGATGTAGGGAATTCTTCAGGCAGCGCGCAAAAAGTCAGGTCGGCGTTAGTGACGAGGAATTTGGTATGCCCTTCACAGTCGATTCCCCTTCTCAACGAATCGACCTCGAAGACGCAATTGCGCGATTACCCCACGGCTTTCGCGCTGTGCTTGTTCTGCACGACATCGAAGGATGGACGCATGAGGAAATTGCAGTGCTGCTTGAAATCGAACCTGGCACGTCCAAAAGCCAGCTTTCGCGCGCACGAAAAGCGGTCAGGCATATGTTGTCTGAAGATTAACGGAGAACAAATGTATGTCAACACATGACCACAAACTTTCACCGGAGGAACACAAGCGGTTCGTGTCGCTTTCGCGGCACCGCGTGCCACCTCCACATCTTGAGGAAAACATCATGAACGAACTACGCGAACGCGAGCTGATGAAAACCGAGTCTCAAAGCGGCTGGAACTTGTTTTCAAAAATAGCCGCAGTGCTTGTGTTCTTGATCATCGGCGGGGTATCTGGGTTTCTTGTCGGGAAATCTGAAACAACCGGCTCCGTTCCCGATCCAAATAATCAGCTCTATGTATTGTTGATTCGCGAATCGCCAACGAGCAGAGGAGGTCAAGATCTTGTCACTGAATACAGCCAATGGGCGGCAGGCGTGCATAACTCGGGTAGATACATCACCGGCGAAAAGCTCCGCGACAGCGGACGAATCCTGAAGAAAATCGGCGTTTCGGCGTCTTCACAAGAAGGAAAGCAAATTCTCAAAAAAATCGACGGGTCCATCGCTGTCATAGATACCTTATTCAATCAAGGCGAGGGTGAACTTGGAGGATATTTTATTATCGAGGCAAAAGACTATGATGAAGCAGTAAAGATTGCTTCGCAATGCCCTCACCTGAAATACGGCGGTACGATAGAACTGCGGGAGATTGAACCAACGTAAAGGATAACACAATGACACAGATTATACTTTCGATGTGTTTTAGCCTCGCGCTACAGCTTCAGACCGGATTTCAGGAGTATAGGAATGCCCCGTGCTGCGGGAACTCCGAGCTATCAAGCCTTTATAGCGCAGACACTCCTCACGCGCTGCTGAGTGCCGAGGAAGCAAAGCAAATATTCGAGCATTTCAAACGGCACGAAGGAGTATGGAAAGGCAAAAGCACCAAAGGCTGGACGGAAGAATCAACCGTGAAGTTGATCGCAAACGGCTCGGTTATTCAAATGACTTCGTTCGACGCGCATCCTAACGAAACAATGCTGACTCTGATGCATATGGACAGCGAACGGCTCCTGCTTACACACTACTGCGTTGCTCGAAATCAACCAAGGCTCATCGCATCAAAAGTCGAGGAAGGTGGAAAGAAAATTACGTTCGAATTCCTCGATGCCACAAACCTTCTTTCGCGCGACAAAGGGCACATGGATAAAATGATCCACTCTTGCACGGATGAAAACAAGTACAGCACTCGTTGGACGTGGTATCAGGACGGCAAGGAGCAATGGTTGGAGGAAATCATCATGGAACGAAAGCACGAAACTGAATAACAACGGTCAAGCAAATCGAAGACCTCACCCTGACCTTCTCCCAAAAGGTATCGAAGGAGATTATTGCTTAACCTTATTGGGCAGGGATGGGGTCTTCTTTTTGTGCTACTACAAAAAAGAAAAAGGCTCCCCTCTGGAGCCTTTTTATCCGACGATATGAGACAGACTATAAACTATAGCTGTTTCAGTTACACAAACATCGCTTCGAATTGCTCTTCCGGTATTTCCACCGGGAATGCACCGAAATTCTTCGCGCTCGACTCATCCTGCTCCGCAAAATGTAACATATCTTTGCGATGGATGAAGCTCTTTGCTATGAAGAAGGAGCCTAACGCTCCACGTGCCAATATGGTGAGAAGTTTTTTCATGATGCTTTCTATAATATAGTAACGGACAGCAAGGGGGAAAAGTTTCAAAAAATCGCGTAGCGGCAATAAAAAATCCCGACCGGAGTCGGGATTGAATTCGCAAGAGTTCAATATATTGAACCCTTGACGTGAATGTTTCCAAAATACTCTACCTTGGTTACCTTTGTACCCTTCCCGACCCGCCTTCTTTGATAAGCGCCTCGACCTCAGCGGCAGTGACATGGTTGAAGTCGCCCGGGATGGTATGCTTTAGGCACGAGGCGGCGACGGCGAACTCAAGCGAATCTTGCGTCGATTTACCCGTGGCCAATCCATAGATGAGTCCACCGCCGAAAGCATCTCCGCCGCCAACGCGGTCAATAACCCGGATGGCATACTTGCGGCTTTGGTAGAATTTCGAGCCATCCCAGAGCACGGCCGACCAGTTATTGTCCGACGCCGACAGCGACTCGCGGAGCGTGATGGCAACTTTCTTGAGCGAAGGGAACTTCTTCATCAACTGTTCGGCAACCGATTGGTATTTTGCTACATCAAGTTTACCGGCGTGGACATCCGTCTCCCCCGCCTTGATACCGAACACCATCTCCGCGTCTTCCTCGTTGGCGATGGCAACCTCCACGTTCTGCATTACATGTGTCATTGTCTTCTCAGCTTGGTCGCGTGTCCAGAGCTTCTTACGATAATTAAGGTCGCAGCTAACTGTCAATCCTTTGCTGCGCGCAGCTTTCACAGCCTCTACCGTCGCCTCAGCTGCACTCAGACTTAACGCGGGAGTAATGCCAGTCGCGTGAAACCATAGCGCACCCTCCAGCACAGCGTCCCATTTCACCATACCCGGTGCAATCTCGGCTATCGACGACTGTGAGCGATCGTAGACTACCTTCGATGCGCGTTGCGATGCTCCGGTTTCCAAAAAATATATACCTAACCTTTCGCCGCCACGCACGATGTGTTGTGTGTGGACGCCATAACGGCGTAGCTCATTTTCCGCAGCGTCGCCCAGATCGTTCTTCGGAAGGCGTGTAACATAGTATGAATCCAGACCGTAGTTCGCGAGGCTTACCGCGACGTTAGCCTCTCCACCGCCATAGTTCACGTCGAATTGCTTCGCTTGTACAAATCGCTCGTAGCCGGGCGTAGATAGCCTCAGCATGATTTCACCGAATGTCACCACTTTTGTTGACACAGGTTTCTCCTTTACTTTACTCTCCCTTTGGCAATGCTTTCACAGAGAATTTTTGCATTTTCTGTGAGCTGGGAGTAATTTTCTGCTTCAATTGCCTTTTTATCGAGCAACGCCGTTCCAACGCCCACAGCGCAGGCTCCAGCTTTCAGCCAGTCGCCGGCGTTTGTGAGTGTGACGCCGCCTGTTGGCATTAACGGCAGGTGCGGCATTGGCGCTAGAATGCCTTTGAAGAATGCCATCCCTACTACATCGGCTGGGAATACTTTGATGACGTCCGCTCCCGCCTCGTAAGCTGTTTGGATCTCGGTTGGAGTGAAACAGCCAGGCATTGCCGGCACATTGTTCTTGTGGGCAGTTTCAACAATCTCTTTCTTGAAAATTGGCCCCACTACAAAACGCGCGCCCGCGTCGACAGCTTGTTGTGCCGTTGTTGAATTAAGCACCGAGCCGACTCCGACAGTTATGTCACTGCTCACGGACTTCGAGACTTCCTCAATCATCTTCAACGCATTGGGGACAGTCATGGTAATCTCTATAATAGAGACTCCGCCCTTGTTGATGGTATCGATGACTTGCAGCAGTTTCTTCGCATCAGCTATGCGAATAACTGCAACGGCTGCTTTTTCTTTTATTCGAGTTACTATTTGCCCTTTGTTCATATTGTTATACGACATATGCTGTCGAAGCCGTCTCTCCTCCGCGACCAGTCCAGTTTGTGTGGAAAAACTCTCCGCGTGGCTTATCGGTGCGCTCGTACTGATGCGCGCCGAAGTAATCCCGTTGTGCCTGCAACAAGTTGGCAGGCAAACGGGCATTGCGGTACCCGTCAAAATAATTCAATGCCGTTGAGAACGCCGGCACCCAGATGCCGTTCAATACGGCGGTCGAAATCACCCGCCGCCAAGCATCCTGCGCTGCGCTGACCTTCTCCTTGAAATATGGGTCGAGTAACAAGTTCGAAAGTTTCGGATTCTTCACAAACGCATCTTTAATCTTGCTGAGGAACACTGACCGAATGATGCACCCGCCGCGCCACATCAACGCAACGCCGCCGTAATTCAGGTTCCATTTGAATTCTTCCGCCGCGGCGCGCATGAGCGTAAACCCCTGCGCATAGGAAACGACTTTTGAAGCATACAAGGCTTTCTCCAAATCTGCAAGGAAAGTTTTCTTGTCGCCGTTAAATTTTGGCCCGGGACCGTTCAAAACTTTCGAGGCTTCCACGCGTTCCTCTTTCAAAGCCGATAAACAACGCGCATAGACCGCCTCGCTAATCAACGTGAGAGGAATTCCTAAATCGAGCGACGAAACGCTTGTCCACTTACCGGTGCCTTTTTGCCCGGCAGTATCGAGAATCTTATCAACGAGCGCTGAATTATCACCATCCTTATAGGCAAGAATATCCCGGGTAATCTCAATGAGATAGCTATCGAGGTCGCCTTTGTTCCACTGCTTGAAAACCTCGTGCATCTCCGCCGCACTCATGTCGAGCAGTTCTTTCATGATTTGGTACGCTTCGCAGATGAGTTGCATATCGCCATACTCGATGCCGTTATGCACCATCTTCACAAAATGTCCTGCGCCGTTCTCGCCCACCCAGTCGCAGCACGGTGTGCCGTCTTCTACTTTCGCGGCGATGGATTGAAATATCGGCTTCACATGCTCCCAAGCCGCGGGTGAGCCTCCGGGCATGATAGAGGGACCTTTCAGGGCGCCTTCTTCGCCGCCTGAAACCCCTGTACCGATATATAACAATCCCTTCCCTTCAAGATATTTTGTCCGGCGAATCGTATCGGGAAAATGCGAGTTGCCACCGTCGATGATAATATCGCCTTTCTCCAAATAGGGAATCAACATCTCGATAAACTCATCCACCGGCTTGCCCGCCTTCACCATCAACATCACCTTGCGCGGAGTTTTCAACGACTGCACAAGCTCCTGCAATGAGTGCGCGCCGACGATCTTCTTCTCTTTCGCACGGCTGTTCATGAAATGATCAACCTTCTCTACCGTACGGTTGAAGACAGCCACCGTATACCCGCGGCTTTCCATATTAAGGACGAGATTCTCGCCCATTACTGCTAAACCAACTAATCCGATATCAGCTTTCTGTTGCATTGAAGTTTTCCTCTATTATGTTTACGGTAGCCTGCGATACCAGTTACCTCTGTATCCTCGCCGAACCGCCCTTCGCGAACGCACGCACATGCTCCGCCGACGCCATTGTCGTATCTCCGGGGAATGTCGTTAATAACGCGCCGTGTGCCCAGCCGAGTTTTACCGCTTCTTCCGGAGATTCGCCAGTCAACAGTCCATAGAAAAATCCACTCGCGAACCCATCGCCACCGCCAACGCGGTCAAGCACATCCAATTCAGCGGTTGGCGCTGAGTACGTTTTTCCGTTGATCCAAGCCACTGCGCTCCAGCTATGCCGGTTCGTGGAATGAACCTCGCGCAATGTCGTAGCAACAATTTTCACCTGTGGGTGTTTCTTGGTGGCTTTATCGATCATCGCAAAAAACGCACTGGGATCGAGCTTGGATTTCGATTCAACGTCCTGGCCCGGAATGCCCAACCCCTTTTGTAAATCCTCTTCATTACCAACGAGCACGTCCGCATTCTCAACGATACGGGCGACGACCTCAACCGTCTTCTTTTGTCCTCCCCAAATGTCCCAAAGCTTTTGTCGGAAGTTCAAATCGAAGCTGACCACCGCACCAGCTTTCTTCGCGGCTTTCATTCCTTCGATAATAACTTCACCGGTCGTTTCGGAAAGCGCTGCAAAAATTCCGCCGCTATGGAACCATTTCACTCCACCTGAAAAAATCGAATTCCAATCGAAATCACCCGGCTTGAGCTGCGCGGCGGCTTCATTTGATCTGTTATAAAAAACTACGGGCGCCCGCACTCCTTGACCCCGGTCGCTGTAGACCGTCGCCATATTGGGGCCGTTCACGCCGTTGTGCTTGAATTTCTTGTAAAACGGTTTTACTCCCATCGCCCGTACCCGCTCGGCAATGAGGTCGCCAATGGGATACTCCACCATCGCAGTCGCAATACCCGTGTTCATGCCGAAGCAATCCGCGAGGTTCGCGGCAACGTTGAACTCCCCGCCGCTCACGTGTATCTTGCATTCTGTTGCTTTACGGAACGGAATCACTCCCGGGTCAAGCCTATGGACCAACGCACCGACGGAAACGAAGTCTAGCGCAGCATCTTTTCGAATTGTTAAACCGGTGCTCATTTATCTATTATGCTCCTTTCGCATTATCTACATCAACTACCGTTTCGCAGCCTATAAAGATTCTGGCCCGCATTTTCAACCACAAGCAAATCTCCATTCTGCTTCGCTCGCCACTCATTCATATTGATGCTATGGTAATCTCGATAGCCGAGGTTAATTCGCTTACATGTCTCTTCAGGCACCGATGTTGCCAACGTTACAGTAATGCGCGGTTTCTCAACACCGTTTTCAAACTTCCCGATCCCCCGCACATTCGTCGAATGCGCAAGAATAAGCTTATGTTCGTTCTTAAATTTATCCCACTGCTTCGTAAAGTATTCTACGACGTGGTAACCGATTTTCTCGACTTCCTTCCCGTGTACAAACGAAATCTCCCGTATCTGCGGACCGTAGATAATGAGCTCGCCACCGTCTGCTACTACAGGCTCTAATTTGTACATTGCTTTACCGCCGACCCAAATCTCTTCATACATCGGTGGCGTAACGGCAAGCACTGTCTTTACGGGCTTTTCCAAATATGTGATGTGCAATTGCGCCGAGTAATCCGCCGCATGAGACCAGGTTTCCTTCGGCTCGCCGACAAACAAACACATCGGGTCGTCATATTCATTGACAGCGAATGCCAAACAGGTGCGCGGCGTGGTAATAAACTCGCACGCCCGGTCGATGACCCGGCGGGTCGGCGTATCCTTCACGCCGTTGACAACCGGATTCGTAATGATCGCCCCAAGCCAATGGAACGTTTCAACAACCTCAAGCCCTGCAATATCCGGGAAGAAATATTTATTTCCCCCTGCAAATCCCATCGTTTCATGTGTCACCACCGGCGATACAATCAACACGTGGTCATACTTCAGAACTTTCTTATTGATGGTAACCTGCAGGGGCTCAGAAAACAAGCCATCCGTAAGCTGCGAGATTTCCTTTGCCCGTATCGTCCCGATTGTTGCCAGTGCATCCAGATTTTTGTGCGCATGATTGAAGAATCGTACACCGTTGAAGCGCGTCCCGTGCTCTGCCGCGGTAATGCCGACATGCTTATAGATTCGCTCCGGCTCCATATCCGCATGAGTGCCAGTGGCGATCAGGAAATCCAGAGCCTTCGCTTTCCCCAATAACAGTTCGCAGAGTATATGAAAGAATAAATCGATGCGCGCATGCCGCGTATGGTCGGGAATCAACACGAGGACGCGTTTTCCCGCCAACCCGTGGGGCTTGATCCCCTCCTCGCAAATTTGACGAACTTCGGCGTCTGTCAAAGGCTGCTTTAACGAACCCTTGCCTACCATCATTCCTATCTCGCTTCCTCACGCACGAGTGTGCGAAATCCCAATCCTTCAAGCGTCGGCACTATGGTTGATTGTGCCGATGACATTTCCACTGTACGGTGAAAAAACTCCCGCCGAATCCTGTACTCTGCACGCAATTTCATAAAATAGGTGCCCCGGTCGCTCGCGTTCATCGACGCGCTCTCGCGCAGCGCAACGTCATCCACCTCAATGTCGTACGCTTGCCGCACGGCGTATTTGATTATTGCGATCTCATCCGTCTCAGCTCCCGGAATCACTATCGGCTGCATGTCGCGGCCTTCGGTCGTTTCCAAACTCCAATTCATAGGAATTTGAAGGAATTTACACGCTTGCTCGTACACCATTTTCAGCGCATTGATTTTGCCGTCAAGAGAGTAGCCGGCAATATGCGGTGTACCGAGGAACACACGATTCAACAAATCGGCGTCTATTACTGGCTCGCCTTCCCACACATCAAGCACAGCAGCGGAAAGGTGTTTCTTTGCAAGCGCGGCTCTGAGGGCATCTGTCTCAACAACTGCGCCACGAGAGGTGTTGATCAACACCGATCCCGGTTTCATTTTTTCAATGCGTTCTTTGCCAAAGAGATGGAAAGTTGCGTCTTGCCCGTTTTTCGTGAGCGGGACATGCAGCGTAATAACATCCGCCTCCATCAACTCCTCGAGTGAGCGGTATTGCGAATTCCCTGACGTGCGTGCAAGCGGTGGGTCGTTAAGCAACACCTCCATGCCAAGCGCCTTCCCAACACTCGCCACTTTGCTGCCGACGCTTCCAACGCCAACGATGCCGAGCGATTTACCGCGAAGCGGTTCACCAACTCTGCGCGCCCAAACAAGAAGCGCAGCGGCAATGTACTCGGCAACAGAGTTCGAATTACTGCCCGGAGCGCTCGCAAAAGCAATTCCATGCTGTTTCAGATACTCAAGGTCGATATGATCGGTACCGATTGTCACGGTGCCGACAAATTTGACCGCGCTGCCATCAAGCAAAGATGCATCAACACGTGTCTCTGAACGCGCGATAAGTATATCAGCATCGCGTACTGCTTCTCGTGTCGCTGCGCGGGTATCGAGTCCAGCAACGTTGCCGATTTTGGAAAAAACTTCGACGGCGTGCGGAGTGTTGCGGTTAACGACAATCGTGGGCTTGCGTGAAGTCATACGCCTGAATTCGCGGAGAATCCGCCATCAATAGGAACAACAACTCCGCTCACAAATGATGATTCTGGGGATAACAGCCACAAGACCGCTCCGGTCAGTTCTTTTGCCTCACCAAACCGACTCGCCGGTGTGTGCTCGATAATCTTCTTACCGCGTGCGGTGAGCGCCCCGCTCTCTTTGTCCGTCAATAAGAAGCGGTTTTGTTCCGTAAGGAAAAATCCGGGCGCAATTGCGTTCACGCGGATGTTCGGCGAATATTCCTGTGCCATGTACACAGCCAGCCAATAGGTAAAATTATTGACAGCTGCTTTTGCTGCAGCGTACGCCACCACGCGCGTCAGCGGCCGGTATGCTGCCATCGAGGAGACATTAAGAATCACGCCTTCTTTTCGCTCCGCCATATATTTGCCGAATACCTGGCATGGCAGAATAGTTCCTAAGAAATTCACATCAAACACCTGCCGAAAAGCATCCTCACTTAATTGAAAAAATGATTGCTCAGGATTCGTCGTCGCTTTCGGGTGATTACCGCCGGCTGCATTAATCAACGCGTCGACTTTCCCATGCGTTTTGAGTATCTCTTCGGCAGCTTTGTGCAAAGCATGCTTATCGAGCACGTCCGCCGAGTGTACGGAAATGCTGCCTGACATCGCTTGCGCTTTTTCAACAAGCGGCTTTGCCTTTTCGAGATGCCGGGCAAGTAACGCAACATGCGCCCCATGCTCAGCCAAGGAAAGTGATATTGTACTGCCGAGTACGCCCGTGCCGCCAGTCATAACAACCGTCTTGCCAGAATAATCGTATGTTAATTTTCCCATATGTTATACTCGTGCCGCTTCATGCCTTGGAGTTTCATGAAAGACGTTCGTTTCAATTCCTAGAAACAAAGGTTTAATGTGGCGCTCATAAAGATTTGTTGCAACATTCTCCTCTACTTCTTTCCGGCACTCTTTGAGCAACCCCAGATAGCGCTGTCCCATCTCCGCCGCAATTCGGAAGCTCACGTGCACCAGTTGCCGGAAGTTCCGGTCATAGCTGTCGCTGCTCTGATTATGCTGAAGCGCCGCTACATATTGCTGAGAACTCCACGATGCTACAATCTTTGGATCCGGCAGTTTGGCTTTGTTGATATCGATTACAGTGAGATAAGGCTTGCAGAGCTCGTCGTATCTCTGAATTGCCTGAGCGTAAACATCCTTTGCGAGAACCAAACCCTCACCACCTGCCGCTGCGAGACCGATGATCTCTTCAAGCCACGTGGTGCCAGCCGTTTTGAGATGCAGCCCCGCACCGGATTTCTTCACTGCTTGATGCATAATCGAATAGAGCGAAAACTTATCGCTTCCCGAATGGACGCTAAGCTTCAAGCTCTGCGGCAGTTTGAACGTCTTTATGGCGTATGCAATTACCGCCAGGTCGTCCTCGAACTCACGCGCGAATTTTTTGATATCGCCCACATAATCAATTCCCTTAAGAAACGACCCGGTAAACTTCGGTGCAATGGTTTGAATCGGCACCTTCTCCTGTGCGAGTGCTGCGAGAATAAAAAACAGCTCGGCGGGGGTTTGAGGGCTACTTGCTTCATCAACAGATACCTCGGTAATGAAATTCCCTTCGCCTTTTTTCGCAGCAATGGCACGATAAACTTTGCCGGCCTCCTCTATTGCATAGAGGTATTTTCGTGCAATACTCTTGAGGAGAGAGTCATTCACTTCGAACGGAGCGGGGATGCCGGGGATGCTTAGTATTCCTGTATAGTCGTCCATCGCGCGCAAAAATCCCTCCACCGACTCCTGACTCGCTTCTTTGCCAATATAGTCTGCAACGTCAATTGTAAAAAAATTGCTTGAGTTCAAGAATTTTTCTACAGTCGTAAAGCCTATGTGGTCCGCATCGACGTAGTAGGAATGCTTCCATCCACACATCTTGACAGCAGCGTCCGCCTCGCCACGCACGTCGTCCGGTACCGTACCGATGATGGTGTGTTCACGGTTGGATTTATTCCATACCGGAACAACAATTGCCCCCTCAGCTTCAGCTTTTTGTAATGCCCGCAACTGCGCAACACCCTCAAGCCCGAACCGGTCTCCAATACCTAATGAAAATTTTTCGATGTTCATGATTTCTCTGTCTTATGTTTATGCTCTTACCGCGCGAGCCAACCCCCGTCCACCGCCAACACATGACCATTCACATAATCCGATGCCGACGAAGCGAGGAACACCACCGCACCTTGCAGATCCTCCGGCTTTCCCCATCGCGCCGCAGGGATCCGATCTAGTATGGCTTTAAAACGCACTGGGTCTTCACGCAACGACTTTGTATTATTTGTTTCGATATACCCCGGTGCGATGGCATTTACATTAATACCGTGTTGCGCTAGTTCGTTTGCCATCGCCTTGGTTACCTGTGCAACTGCGCCCTTGCTCGCTGCGTACGACGGAACCAATATTCCCCCTTGGAACGATAACAACGAGGCAATATTGATAATCTTCCCGCTCTTTCGTTTTATCATATCCCGTGCGGCAGCCTGAGCAAGAAAAAACACCGCCTTCGCGTTCACAGCCATTACATCATCCCAATCCTTCTCCGTAAAGTCTACTATGGGATTCCTTCGAATGATGCCGGCATTGTTAACGAGAATGTCTATCTTGCCAAATTCCACCATCGCCTTGTCGGCAACCTTTCGTACCGATTCCATGTTGTCGAGGTCAACTGCGATGACTGCCGCCTTGCGTCCAAGCGCTTGTACTTCTTTTGCCGTGTCTTCCTTTTTTGAATGGTCAACAAGTAGAATATCTGCACCAGCGGAAGCCAGCGCCAGTGTAACCGCCCGCCCGATCCCTGTACTGGCTCCAGTGACGACTGCAGATTTGCCTGAAAGATCAAATGGAGATTTCATTCATTAATACCCAAACAATTTTGGAATCCACAAACTCAGTTCGGGAATATACGTTACCAGCATCAATGCAACAGTCATTGCGAGGAACATTGGGATAAGCGGGCGGATGACTTTCTGTATCGTCGTCCCGGCGACACCAGTTCCGATGAATAATACACTCCCAACTGGCGGCGTGCACAGCCCGAATGAAACTCGGCTCTCCAAAAATATCCCGGCCGCTGCCCATCATAGTGTGCCAGTAAGCGATGGAGAACCGAAACCACTCGCCCATGGTCCTACCACCGACTTTCTGCTGCTTATCGTAATACCGAAACGCTAACGGATTCTTGGAATCCCTGCCCTCAAAGACAATTTGCTTTTCTACTTGGGGAAAATATTTAGTCGCCATGTAACTCTAATTCTCCGCAGCTCCGTCATGAGCAGCGAAACACTTCACCGTGCGAAGTATCCACGGCACTTCTGCTTTCTGAACTTCGGTAAAACTTTTTGTGGACCTGTTTTAAGATATTGCTCAATATTGTACCGATACGTATTAAATCTAACCGGTTCGATTTTGTTCAATTTTAGTGAGAGAAAAATCTAATGTCAATAGAAATCGTGTGTTAAGGTACAATTATTTTATTGTACTACGTAACCGATAACTACCGAGAAATAGAGGAAAAAGCGGGTGTTGGTGTATACTGAAGTGGACTTTAATTCCAAAACTTAGGGAAATTTTTGACCGGTCTTGGCCGATCATTACTCCGTAAATACAGAACAATCACTCAAGAGTGGGAGTCCATTTCGACGAAAAAGCACAAAATGCGGAAAATGTTGAGCAATCGCATAACGAACGCGAAAATCTGTAGAACCCATCAACAAGTTACCGCCCGCATGCGTCGGCTGGGATCCCTGTTTCCGGAGAATTGTACGGTCTACCATCATTTAGGAAGAAATGAGGGTTCGGTCTTAAGCTCTGCATCAGTTTCTCCAACCCATCTATCTGAAGACAAGAATACTGCCAACGCGCAGAATTGCTAAAAGAAAGTTCAACCAATCAACTTCGGAAAGATGAAAGCGTGGATATGACTGATTGGAATCTGTGCTTCTCAGTGTTTCAGTACGCGCGTGGATTTTCTCACAATGAACTCTGTGTCCAACACTACACGTTCTGTGGGAAGGATGGTTGGGGATTCAATGTTTCGAATTAAGATTTCCGCGGCTTTTCTGCCTATTTCAAACTGAGGAGCGCGTATTGTTGTCAGTGGAACAGGGTAGAGTCTCGCATAATAAATATCATCGTTACCGACGATGGAAATATCTCCCGGCACTTCGATACCCATTTCTTTCAAAGCCGCCATGACGCCCAATGCCTGCTCGTCGTTGAAACACACAATCGCCGTCGGGTACTCTTCCTTCTTCTTATCCTTGAAATATTCAATCGTTTTCCCGAAGCTTACCTCATAATGCGACCCGATCGAAACGATCAAATCTTCATGGAAAACGAGCGCACTTTCGCTGAATGCATCCCGGAAACCCTCGATGCGTTCTTGCGTATGCGACGAGCTTGGCGGTCCTGCAAAATGGATAATCTTCTCATGGCCGCTTTCGATTAAGTAATGCACGGCTTTCTTAATCGCCCGTAAATTGTCGATCGCCACAACATTCGCCTGGATTCCTTTGACGTCCTCCAACAACACAAAAGGAAAATTCACCATCTTCAGCTTGAATAAGTGCTCTATCTCAGAGGCACCTTCAACAATAGGAGCAATAATTGCGCCTTTGATGTCCTTTGCGGAAAAGAGATGCGTAACTTTCTTTTCGCTTTCGTGGTCGTCTTCCGAGCTGGCAACAAGAACAGAGTATCCTTTGCTGTTTGCATATTCCCGCACACCGGTCGCAATGATGGTGTAGAAAGGATAATTCAAATTCTTAATGATGATGGCAATACTTTGGTCGAGGTCTTTATTCCGTAGATTTCGCGCCATTCCACGCGGGCGAAAATTGAGCTGCTTCATCACCTGAAGGATGCGGTCTCGTGTCTCAATCCTAACGGCATTTTTCGAATTCATCACCGCCGATACAGTCGCCTTAGAAACGCCGGCTAACTTTGCGACGTCGGCTATCGTTTTTCTTTTCAAGTGTTATACCTCATGTGCTCGAGTCCTGCCTCCCCCTTGTATCCTGAGTAGACAACGATTCCCTCCGAAAAGTTATCTTAGAGAATAGTTGCCTTCTCACAAAATTGCTCTCTACTCTTCAGCCCTTGACATTCACTCGTTAAGTTGTAATATTGACGGCGGTTCGATCAGTGAAAAACCAAATCGAACCGGTTTTATAGCCTAAAACTAGGTGAATATCTACAATAATATCTTACAAATGTCAAGCACTGTAATTTAAAGAGGTGCAGCCATGAAAAAGACTACAACGCTTGGTTTAATCGTTGGCAATAGAGGGTTTTTCCCTGCCCACCTTTGCGAATCCGGGCGGACAGAAATTCTGAAAATCCTCGAAGAAGAAGGCATAAAAGTCGTTACCCTGCCGCTCGACGCTACGAAATTTGGGGCTGTCGAAAGCTACTCGGATGCACAGAAATGCGCCTCCTTTTTCCGCTCGTACCGCGATGAAATTGACGGTGTTCTGGTTACGCTGCCGAACTTCGGTGATGAGCGTGCCATAGCAGATACTCTGCGGCTTGCCGAGCTAAACGTGCCCGTGCTTATACACGCTTTCAACGACGATGCAAAAAAGATGACCATCAAATTCCGCCGCGATAGCTTCTGCGGAAAGATGTCTGTGTGCAATAACCTCAGGCAGTATAACCTTCGTTATTCCCTCACGCGATTGCACACGGTTGACCCACGCACGAACGAGTTCCGTCAAGATTTACAAAGTTTTGCCGCAACGTGCCGCGTTGTCAGACGGCTCAAGAATGCCCGCATCGGCGCGCTTGGTGCGCGCCCCGCGGCATTCAATACCGTACGCTTCAGTGAAAAACTGTTGGAGGCTTCCGGTATTTCCGTCGAGACACTCGACCTCTCAGAAGCGCTGGGCTGGGTGCGAAAAATGAATGATTCCGATAAGCCCGTAACACAGAAGCTTGAGTCTATCAAATCGTACACATCCGTCAGCGGAATCCCCCAGGAGAGTCTTCTCAAAATGGCAAAGCTAGGCGTTGCCATCGACAGATGGGTCGAAGACAAACACCTCTCCGCAACTGCAATCCAATGCTGGACTGCACTAGAGGAATTCTACGGAGTTGTACCTTGCACGTTGATGAGTATGATGTCCGATTCGCTGATGCCCAGCGCATGCGAGACAGACGTCGCAGGTCTTGTTGGGATGTATGTCCTACAATCGGCATCCGAAAAGCCTTCCGCTCTCTTGGATTGGAACAATAATTACGGCGACGACCCAAATAAGGGGGTTGTCTTCCATTGCTCCAATCTTCCGAAATCGTTCTTCAGCCATCAAAAAATGGATTATCAGGAGATTATCGCCGGCACAGTCGGTAAGGACAATACATTCGGTACCATCGTCGGACGTGTCGCCCCGGGGCCATTCACCTACTGCCGCGTCTCGACGGATGAACTGCGCGGCCGCATCACCTCATACGTCGGCGAGGGTGAATTTACCGAAGATATGCTGGATACTTTCGGCGGGTTCGGGGTCATAAAAGTACCTGCATTTCAAACATTGTTGCAGTATATTTGCCGACAAGGGCTGGAGCACCATGTTGCGGCTACGCGTGCCAATGTTGCCGCCGCTCTCGAAGACGCCCTCGGAACCTATCTTGGCTGGGAAGTCTATCACCATCAATAAGGAGCTTCGCGCATGGCAACTCTCGACTGGCTGGTTATTTTTCTGTACTTCGGCGGATTGTTGGGAATAGCGTGGTGGGTTATTAAAAAAGGAAAAGACACCACGGACGACTATTTTCTGGCAGGCAGAAATTTAAGCTTTTGGGTCATCGGAGCTTCAATCTTTGCGTCGAACATAGGCTCTGAGCACCTCGTCGGTCTTTCCGGCTCCGGAGCAACAAGTGGTGTTGCGCTCGCTCATTACGAGTTGCACGCCTGGTGCCTTCTTGTTCTCGGTTGGGTAATGGCGCCATTCTACATACGCTCGCGTGTGTTTACCATGCCCGAATTCCTTGAGAAACGGTACTCTTCCACCGCCCGGTGGGTCCTCTCTCTTATCTCGCTTGTTGCATACGTATTGACAAAAATAGCTGTCGGCATCTTTGCCGGTGGCATCGTGTTCGGCTCGTTGCTCCCGGAACTTCAAATCGATTTGGGTGGAGTTGTATTCGATAGCTTCTGGATCGGTTCAGTTCTCGTTATCCTCTTAACAGGCCTTTACACAGTACTCGGCGGTATGCGCGCAGTCGCCTACACCGAAGCCGTGCAGACATTCATCCTAGTACTCGGGTCGATTATGCTAACGTGGTTTGGGCTTTCCAAGTTAGGAGGATGGAGTGAATTACGCGCAGTGCTCGACACCGACATGTTCAACCTCTGGAAGCCCCTCGTCCCCACAGGTATGGAAGGCACTTGGGCGCCCGTGAAAGAACCCGGACGCATCGCATGGTACTTCAATACGAATTACCCCTGGGTTGGCATGCTCCTCTGCGCACCTATTATCGGCTTGTGGTACTGGACTACCGACCAGTACATCGTGCAACGGGCGCTCGGCGCACCCACAGAGCGTGAAGCCCGTCGAGGAAGCATTTTCGCCGCATTCCTAAAACTGTTGCCCGTGTTTATCTTTATTATACCCGGAATGATCTGGCTTGCTCTCGCTAAAAGCGGAAAAGTACCCGAGTTTGCCAGTATGCTTAATGCTGACGGCAGTGCCATTGTCGATCACGCACAGGCCTCCTTCGCTTTGATGGTGCAATATGTCATGCCGGTAGGTTTGCGCGGACTTGTCGTTGCTGGACTCCTCGCGGCGCTCATGAGCTCGCTCGCAGGCGCGTTTAACGCAAGTTCTACATTATTCACTATAGATTTCTACCAGAAGATGAAACCCAACGCGACCCAGCATCAGCTCGTCTGGATCGGAAGGGTTGCAACAGGCATTTTGGTGCTTATCGGCTTGATGTGGATTCCCGTTATTCGCGGCGGCAAGGGGCTCTACGAATACTTGCAGGGCGTGCAAGGTTATCTCGCACCTCCCATTTTCGTAGTATTCTTCTTCGGTATTTTCATGAAGCGCCTTAACGCGAAAGGCTGTCTCTCCGCGCTACTTGTTGGCTTCCTTCTCGGGGTGTTCCGTCTAATTGTCGATACACCGATTGCTCTAGGATTAAGCGGATTCGAGAATGGCTACACAGAAGGCTCGCTGTTCTGGATCGTGAACAATATCTACTTTCAGTACTACAGCTTGTTCATCTTTCTCGTCTCCGTTGCTGTGATGATTATCGTCAGTTACATGACAGAGAAACCGTCTGATGAGCATCTCAGGAACCTTACATTCGCGACTATGACCGAAGAACACAGAACAGAATCGCGTGGCAGTTGGAACAAGTGGGACGTGATCAACTCAACTGTCGTTTTATTACTCATTCTAGCAGCCTATCTCTACTTCACAGGATAATTATTGACTAAGCCGGTCACAAAAAAATATTTATTCTGTCATTGCGAGCGTTTTCCAGCGAAGCAATCTCGCTTTTTCTTCGTTGGCTAAATTGTAGAGGCAACGGGCGCCTCGCAATGACAATGATTTTTAAATAAATTTATAAACTATGCCAAGTCGCTACACCATCGGCCTTGACTACGGGACAAACTCTGTCCGCACGTTGGTGGTGGATATCGCCAATGGCAAGGAAGTCGGTACAGCCGTGTGGAACTATAGGCACGGCGCGGATGGAGTCATCCTCTCCCGCGACCCGAATCTCGCGCGCCAGCATCCAGCGGACTACGTGAAAGGCGCCGAGCAGAGCATTCGAAAAGCTCTCGCACAAGTAAAACGGAAAGTCCGCGGCTTCAAGCCTGAGCAGGTCGTCGGCATCGGCGTTGATACAACCGGAAGCACGCCGCTTCCTGTTGACCGACAAGGAAAGCCGCTCGCATTTCAGAAAAAATTCTCGAAGACCCCTGATGCGATGGCGTGGCTGTGGAAAGACCATACGGGCGTCGCAGAAGCAGCGGAGATAACCGACCTTGCAAGAAAACTTCGTCCGCACTACCTCGCCAAATGCGGCGGCGTGTATTCGAGCGAGTGGTACTTCAGCAAAATCCTGCATTGCCTGCGCACAAACAAGGAAGTTTCAGAGGCCGCTTATATATGGGTGGAGATTGCTGATTGGATTCCAGCACTCTTGACAGGAACCGAGGCTCCGGAACAACTCACCGTCGGTATTTGCGCCTCGGGACATAAGGCAATGTACAACGATGTGTGGCGCGGCTACCCGGACGAGGAGTTTTTAGGCAAACTCCACCCCGGCCTTGCGGCGTTACCGAGACGGTTGCGCTTCAAGCCTCAAACCGTGAATCGCTCAGTTGGCGGGTTAACAAAAGAATGGGCAAAACGCACCGGTCTTAAGGAGGGCACTCCGGTAGCGGTTGGTGCGTTCGACGCTCACCTCGGCGCCATCGGAGCCGGTATTTCAGAGGGCACGCTCGTCAAAATCATCGGCACCAGTACTTGCGATATCGCCATTGCGCGAGTCGAGAAACCGCTGAAAGATATTCCCGGCCTGTGCGGCATTGTGGAAGGCAGCGTCTTGCCGAATCACTACGGGCTTGAAGCAGGCCAGTCAGCAGTGGGCGACATCTTCAACTGGTTTGTGAATTATCTCCGCCCTGATGGCAAAAACGGCAACCATGAAGCGCTCGCAGCAGAGGCGTCCAAACTAAAGCCCGGGGAATCCGGCCTGCTTGCCCTCGATTGGAACAATGGGAACAGAACTATCCTCGTTGACCAGAGACTCACCGGCCTGCTTGTCGGGCAGACGCTTTATACAACCCCCGCTGAGATTTATCGCGCGCTCGTCGAAGCGACCGCTTTCGGTGCCCTCGCTATCATCAACCGTTTTGAAGAATACGGTGTTACAATAGAACGCGTGGTAAACTGCGGCGGTATCGCCGAGAAGAATCCGTTCGTGATGCAGATCTACGCGGATGTGACCGGCAGGCCAATGATGATCAGCCGCTCAGCACAGACGTGCGCTCTCGGCTCTGCAGTCGCCGGCGCTGTCGCCTCCGGCTGCTATAGCTCATTTGCAGAAGCTCAGAATGCAATGACCGGCTTAAAGCCGCGCGTGTTCAAGCCAAATCCCGCAGCAAACGCGGTATATAAAGATTTGTACAAGCTCTACCGGACTCTTCATGATGCTTTCGGAACAACATCGTGGAACGGCAACCTTTACCCTGTCATGAAACAACTGCTTGACATTAGAAATCGCGCAAGGAAATAACCGCATGCTCCAACAACTAAAAGAACAAGTCTGTGAGGCGAACCTGCGGCTCCTGCGCGAGGGGCTTGTCATCCTCACGTGGGGAAACGCCAGTGCCGCAAGCCGCGTGCATGATCTGATGGTCATCAAACCGTCCGGAGTATCATATCATGAAATGAGGCCCGAGCACATGGTTGTCGTTTCGTTGAAAACAGGCGAGATCGTGGAAGGCCACCTACGCCCAAGCTCGGACACGCCCACGCACCTTGAGATATACCGCGCATTTCATTCGGTCAACGGGATTGCGCATGTCCACAGCACACACGCAACGGCATGGGCGCAATCCGGACGCGAAATTCCTGCGCTCGGAACCACGCACGCCGACCATTTTTATGGCGCCATCCCTTGCACGCGTGAGCTTAAAACAAAGGAAATTCAATCCGACTACGAAAAGAACACCGGACTGGTCATTATCGAGCGGTTCAAGAAAATCGACCCGCTGCATATCCCAGCCGTGCTTGTTGCTGGGCACGCTCCGTTCGCGTGGGGCGCTACACTGAATGACGCAGTCCAGAACGCCATTGTGCTGGAACAGGTCGCTCGCATGGCGAACGAGACGCTCGCCATCAACCCGAAACGACAGCCTCTCAGCAAGGCATTGCTGGACAAGCATTTCCGCCGCAAACACGGAGCCAGCGCGTACTACGGACAAAAGAAAAAATGATCAAAGCCGTTATCTTTGACCTCGATGGACTATTAGTTGACAGCAAGCCGGTTTGGTTTCAGGTCAGGACAAAGATGTTCGCACGGTTTGCCTTGCAATGGACAGATGACGACCAAAAAGCATTAATGGGCCGCAGCACACAAGCATGGATCGATTATGTGCATCAAAAATTAAACGGCAAACTCACTAAAGACGAAATCGTCAACGAAACCCTCTCCAGCATGGTGTCGCAATATCGTTCAGGCAACGTGCGGTTCATGCCCGCCGCGCAACAGGCGCTTGATAATTGTGCTGGAAAATTCAAACTCGGGCTCGCTTCAAGCTCGCCGCGGATCTTGATCGATGCAGCGTTGAAGGCTAATTCATGGCAGAAATACTTCTCACAGGTTCTTTCAAGCGATGAAGTTCCCAACGGCAAACCCGCACCCGATGCATATCTTGAAGTTATGAAGCGACTCGGCGTCAAGCCCAATGAAAGCGTCGTCGTAGAAGACTCCGGCAGCGGCATCATCGCGGGAAAAGCTGCAGGTGCGACTGTCATCGCCGTGCCGAACGAGCACCTCATGCCCTCGCCCGAAGCTCTCAAATCGGCAGATGTTGTTTTAGAATCGCTCGTTTCACTTAACAAAGCGCTCACTGAAATCACAACGAGAGCAGGAATTAAAGCTTAACGAACCTTTTTGTCCCCCTCACTAAGGGGGGACGCGTTCCGGTTAGCCACTGCTAACCGGAATGCAGGGGGTTACCAAAAATAAAGGAGATAGAGAACATGATACGCTTAAACTGCTATAGAAATACTATCCCAACTTTTGCACTCATTGTATTCTTTCTTCTCGCCGCTTCCGGTTGCACAGATAAAGGAGATGTCCACATGAGTATCACGAAACAACCGTTCGGCACAACTCCGGACGGCAAAGAGGTCTCTCTCTTTTCACTCACCAATGGTAATGTGACTGCTAAAATCACAAACTACGGCGGAACAATCACCGAGCTCTGGGTGCCGGACAAAAACGGGGTTGCCCACGACATCGTGCTCGGGTACGATAGCCTCAACGGCTACTTTAGCGAGAACAATCCGTACTTCGGCTGTGTCGTCGGCAGATACGCCAACCGCATCGCACGCGGTAAATTCAAAATCGACGGCACGGAGTACACCCTTGCCACCAACGACGGCGCGAACCATCTTCACGGCGGCGTAAAGGGCTTCGACAAAGTCGTCTGGGAAGCAACACCCTCGGAAGATTCCAGCGGCGTAGGATTGAAACTCCAATACACAAGTCCAGACGGCGAGGAAGGCTATCCCGGCACCCTTACGGTCACCGTCACCTACACGCTCAAGACTGATAACACACTCAGTGTTTCGTACGAGGCAACAGCGGATAAAGCAACCATTGTTAATCTCTCACACCACAGCTACTTCAACCTCTCAGGCGGTAAATCGGCTGACATTCTCGGACATCAACTTACGCTAAACACTCCGCGTTACACCGTAGTTGATGCAACGCTCATCCCAACCGGCGAGCTGAAACCAGTCGAAGGCACGCCGTTCGATTTCCAGACTCCGCAAGCCATCGGCTCGCGCATAGAGCAAGTAACGGGCGGCTACGACCACAATTATGTTTTAGCCCGTTCTGGTTCGGGACTTGAGCTCGCCGCGCGAGTCGAAGAACCTACAAGCGGCCGGACGATGGAAATCTGGTCTACTGAACCGGGCATCCAATTTTACAGCGGAAATTTTCTCGACGGGTCGATCACCGGCAAAGGCGGAACGCAATATGTACGGCACGCCGGATTCTGCCTAGAGCCACAACATTATCCGGATTCGCCTAATCAGCCGACCTTCCCTTCAACGGTTTTGAAGCCGGGCGAGACGTATTCCCAAGAAATAGTGCTGAAGTTTGGAGTGATAAAATAATAAAAGAAGAATCAAGGACTCTACATCCCCGGTGCTGGCTCAGTTAGACCCACACGTCATGCTGAACTTGTTTCAGCATCTAGCTTTTTAAAAAGAATAGACCCCGAAACAAGCCCGTCCCGAAATGTTTTTGTTCGGGATTCGGGGTGACGATTTTTTTTGAAAATGAACCATTACCAAATCCCCTCTCCTCCACGTTCTTTGTGTCCCGCCGCATTTTGGCGGGATTAGGAGAGAGTCAGGGTGAGGTCTCGTTGCTGTTGCTCTCACAAAGTGGACCCTGACAGCCCAGCAACATGCACTCTACTCATAAAAAACCGCCTTCCCCAACCCGATTATACCTTCCAAGAGCCGCATAGACTTGCAACTTGTTGCGGGAATTTCCCGTATGTAGTTTTTAATTCTCATGACAAGTTATAAGGTTACTATTAACAATCTCTATGAAAGGCTGTGCGGAACATGCGGAAACTCCTCTTCTTTCTTTTGTTCACAATCTATGGCATCTGCTACGCTCAATGGCAGCAAGTTACACAGATACCTACGCGGGAAATCAGTACTATCCAACTGATAGACGACGTGCTCTATGCCGGTGCCGATTCCCTCATCTATATCAGCTCGGACGGCGGCGACACATGGAACCGGAGCGGATTGTTATCCGGCGATACCGAAATCATCCCAGCGATCACAAAATTCAACGGAAAGCTCTTTGCCGGGACCTTCGGTCACGGCGTCTTCACAAGCAGCGATAGCGGTGCGACGTGGCAACCGCTCAGCAGTGGACTCAACGGACTGGGTGCTAAAAGCATCAGCTCATTCACAACCCAAAATGGTGCATTGATTGTCGGAACGCAAGGGGCGGGTACGTTCAAACTTGATTCGATGATGCAATCGTGGAGTCCAGTCGGGAACTTGCCTCTGGAAATCGCCGGCACTGTCTACGCAATGACCGAGCGCGGAGATACTGTCATAGCTGGGGCCGGCGCAAGCGGTTATATTTATCGTTTGCTCCCCGGGTCGGTCCAATGGGAGTATCAGGACTTTTCAGGGGGTCTACATATGACCGCTCTATCGTTTGCCTGGATCGACAACGACGTGTACGCCGCAGCGTCTCTTGGCGTCTATCGCAGTTCCAACAACGGAGAGACGTGGGATTCAGTGGGCACGGGCTGGCTCGGTTCAATCGAGTGCTGGCTCGCTTACGACGGCAACACGCTCCATGCCGCTGTGAACAAGCTTGGGTACTTTCTCGTCTTTCGAAGCACTGACCGCGGTGAAACGTGGTCTGGCGAGGATCCGATTTCCGGAGCCTCTTTCGGTTTGGCGGTACACGGTGATAGGCTGTACTGCGCACGGTTAGATGGTCTCTGGTATCGCACGCTTACCGTCTCTTCAGTCGACGAACACGACCCCCGTGTGCCGGCGGCATGGTCCCTTGAACAGAATTATCCGAACCCGTTCAACCCTGAAACGGTTATTCATTTCCGACTGCCGGTTTCCGGTTCTGTTTCACTCAAGGTGTACAACCTGCTGGGCCAAGAAATCGCAACGCTTGCAAATAGAGAACTCACCGCGGGAGAACATCGAGTCGCATGGAATGCCGCCGGATACGCCAGTGGGATGTACTTCTACAGGTTGGAGACAGAATATTTCGCAGCAACAAAACCGATGCTCTTGCTGAAGTAAGCACGACAAATTGAAGAACTTAGCTTCGTTGAGCAAACAAGGGGACAAAGCGCGCAAGCTTTTTCCCCTCCTGACAAAGGAGGGGTGTCCGCCGACCGTTTCGACGTCTTTTGTCGAGGAGGCGGACGGGGAGGTTTCCTTAACGCTGTTTCACCCAACCGATTTTCATCGAGGATAATTTCGCGTTAGTTTAGTTTCTTGAAACTGCTTTTACTGACCTAGTATTGAGTTCAGCTCCTCCACCCACCGCTTGTACGCATCCTTCAGCACAGCTGCTTCCTGTTTGTCTGGGTGAATCGTATCAATAGTCTTCAAAGAACGAAACACATCGGCCATTGTTGCAATCCCCGCCCCCACAGCGGCACCGCGTGCCGAGCCCTCCGCCCCATCCGTATCAAACAACTCAACCGTCGCACCGGTGATGGTGGAAAACATCCTCCGAAACAACGGGCTCAAGAACATATTTGAATTCCCAGCCCGGATGACCGAAATCCGCAATCCCATCTCCTTCATAATATCTATGCCGTACGTCAACGCAAAAACGATCCCCTCCTGCGACGCGCGGAACATATGCGCGGCCGTGTGACGGTTAAAATCCACACCGATAAACCGGCTGCCGGTATTCCTGTTTTCCAATACGCGTTCCGCCCCGTTCCCGAATGGAAGAACCGCCAATCCATCCGAGCCGACCGGTACACTTTCTGCTTTGCGGTTCATCTCATCATACGATAAACCGCCTCCCACATTCTTGCGCAGCCAGGAATTCAAACTCCCCGTTCCATTCACGCACAACAGCACGCCCAAACGCGTCTTCTGCTGAGTGTGATTGACGTGCGCAAATTGATTCACGCGCGAGAGTTTATCGTACCGCACTTGACCGATTACTCCATACACCACGCCCGATGTCCCGGCTGTCGCCGCAACCTCGCCGGGATTGAGCACATTCAGTGAGAACGCATTGTTCGGCTGGTCGCCCGCCCGGTAGGAAACGACCGCTCCGGGATTCAACTCAAGCTCCTGCGCAACTGTCCTGCCTATTGTTCCTTGCACAGAAAACGTCGGATGAAGCTTCGGCAACAATTCAGGATCAATCTTGTAATGCTTCAGTAATTCATTACTGATAGCGTTACGCTGAAAATCCCAAAAGATACCCTCTGACAAACCGGAGATAGTAGAGGAAATTTCCCCGGTAAGCTTATAGGCAATATAATCGCCCGGAAGCATGGCTTTGGAGATACGGCGATAGACATCTGGCTCATGCTTTTGAACCCAGCGAAGCTTCGACGCCGTAAAATTCCCCGGGGAATTTAGCAAATGCTTTAGGCTGAATTTCGCGCCCAGCTTGGCAAACGCCTTTTCCCCTATCTCCACTGCCCGGCTGTCGCACCAGATAATCGATGGACGTAACACTGCACCCTTCGCATCGACAATTACCAACCCGTGCATCTGGTAGGAAATTCCGATGGATTTGACCGCCGTTCCATCAATTGAGTATTTGGCGAGCGTCTGCCTGGTGACGGTTTTCACATGCTCCCACCACGTGTCCGGATGTTGTTCCGCCCAGCCCGGATGCGGAGCCATGATCTCCATTTCTTCCTGCGGATAATGCCCGCGCCCAACCACCTTCCCCTGTTCCACATCGAGCACGGCGCATTTTATGGAAGAACTTCCTATATCGTAACCAATTGAAAGTGCCATAATCAAAGCCTAACGCAGGTGACGCGGCGCCAAATCGCCTTCCAAAGTTAAATCAGTACAGAGAATTGCGCCCTAATGATATTGACGAAAAAAATGATTTGCAAGTACTATCTTCAACTCTCCGCGAGTGGGCAACCGAAATCGAGGCGGAGTGCGCGTGGGAAAAGTTCATGGCGCGCATTTGATATCAGCCTCGCTTCTCAAGGCTGATATCAGGAATGTGCGAAGGGCAGCCATGAACGTGCGTTTCGATTTCGGAAAGATTTCTTTGGTTACTTTCTTTCTCGGAAAGAAAGTAACGGTACTAAGTGATTATATGTTACTACCCCCGTACGCTTTGTAAATCTTTAAAAATATGAAAAGTGGAAAGGGATGGGTGTTTCTTTTCTGTCCTCCTCTACGAGACGACAGAGGGGGTATCCCCTTTCCTATTTTTAGGGAAGTTCCGTAGAATGCCTACGGTAGGGTTAGGAAATGGATTCGTTAGAAGAAAAACAAAGAAGCCGCTAACGTATTAAGAAAGTTTTTGCAGGCGGCAACCGAAATCGAGGCGGTGAGCGTGGGAAAACTCATGGCGCGCATTTGATATCAGCCTCGCTTCTCAAGGCTGATATCAGGCATGTGCGAAGGTAGCCATGAGCGTGCGTTACGATTTCGGCGGGCTTTCTTGGTTACTTCTTTATACGAACAAAGAAGTAACAAAAAACTTCTCTAAATAAGACGCTTGCACAAGAAAAAATAACCTATCCGGTTTGTTTTCCTGCCCCATTTTACCATATATTATGGATTGAAATTACGCAATCTCGAAACACATAGGCATCGGAGACACTAGTTCATCAATGGCGATTGAATTTACATGGAGATGGTTCGGCCCGAACGACCCAATTTCTCTTCAAGAAATAAAACAGACCGGGGCAACTGGGATCGTCTCCGCTCTCCACCACATCCCTATCGGCGAGACATGGACGGTCGATGAAATCATAAAACGTAAACACGTTATCGAAGCTGGAGGGCTTGCCTGGTCCGTCGTTGAAAGCATCCCTGTTCACGAATCCATCAAAAAACGCTCGCCGGGCTACCACAAGTTCATCGAAAAATATAAACAATCCCTGCGCAATGTCGCACACTGCGGCATTAAGACGGTGTGCTACAACTTTATGCCGGTTCTCGACTGGTCGCGCACAGACCTTGCCGTCACCTTTGACGACGGGTCTATCACGACGAAGTTTGAACACAATGTCCTCATTGCGTTCGACCTCTTCGTGTTAAAGCGCAATGGCGCGAAACGGGATTATACGAGCCAACAGATTCAAACAGCAGAAAAGTATTATAAAACGCTGGACGAACAGGCAAAAACTAAGCTTATCGAAACGATTCTGCTCGGCTTCCCCGGCTCGGGAGACGCCTACACGCTCGAAACACTCAGAACCGCTCTCAACGAATATGCGGACATTGGTCATGAAAAACTCCGTTCAAATCTGTACGATTTTATTCGGGAAATAATGCCAGCTGCACAAGAAGCTGGGATCTTGATGGCAATTCACCCGGACGACCCCCCTTTGCCCCTCCTCGGACTTCCAAGAGTCGTCAGCAACGCTAAAGATATAGATCGGCTCTTACAGGTCTTCGATTCGCCCTCCAATGGCGTCACACTCTGCACTGGCTCGCTCGGCGCAAGCCGGACAAACAATGTTGCAGAAATCGCAAACCGATTTGCCCATCGCGTCAGCTTCCTTCATTTACGGAACGTAACGAGCACCGGCGAAAGGGATTTCATCGAGGACAACCATTTGGAAGGCAACGTGGACATCTACGCCGTGATAAAAGCCTTACTGCTAGAACAACAGCGGCGCAAGCAAGAAGGGCGAAAAGACCTTCGGATACCCATGCGCCCGGACCACGGGCATTTGATGTTAGCGGATAAAATGTTAGCTGAACACAAGAAGCAGAACGTGTATCCCGGCTATTCTCTCTTTGGCAGAATGCGCGGAATAGCTGAATTGCGTGGATTGGAAATGGGCATCAGGCGGTCGTTAGGATTAGACTAAAACATAAACAAACTCCGCCCCTTACCATGCGGTAAAGGGCGGAGAAAAGAAGTACCCGCCAGTCTTCTTTAATGCAGCCTATATCTCAAGTTTCAAGCCTAACCGAACTTCCCTCGGTGTCCCGTACATGTCGTTGCCGGTTGCATTGAGATACGCCACGCGGTTGTCGATGTTAATTGCCTTGTAAAAATCCGCATAATTCGCTGTCGCAACATACGAAGTTGCAAGCGGACTGCGGAGCCAGGCGTCGTCCGTCGGCGTACCGGTGTTCGGGAAAACGTTAACCACGTGCTTCGTATCGAACAAATTGAGCACATTCAAGTAGAGTTCGGCGGTAAAGCTCTCGAAGTAAAATACTTTACTCGCACTCAAGTCAACGTTAAACATCCAAGGAGTGGTAGAAGAATTTAGCGGCTCCACGGGGTTCCTTGTGCGGGGGTCGATAATCGGCCTGATGCCGATGTTCCACGGGCTTGCCTGACCCAGATTTTCCGGTTCCCTAATCTTCGTGTACGCGTGACCGCTGTTGAACGTCAGCAGGGTATTCACGCCGAAACCTTCGAGTACCGGGCCGCCATCGCCTTTCGCCCATCGGTAATCGAGCAGCAGAGTACCGCGATGCGTCTGGTCGAAGTCGAGCGAATTGATAAACGACGGGAAAAGCGTGCTCGTACCGGAACCATCGGATACGGCGTTCCGCGAAGAAGCCGGGTTGGACGCAGTTCCGCGAGCGTCGGAGAGCGTATAGTTCACCCGCGCCTGGAATCGGTTTGTCCTGCGCAGCTCGAGCGTCATCTCCAAACCCTTCACGGTCCCGAAATCGGAGTTGCCATACGCAACGAAAAGAGGCACACCGGCGTCGTTGTAAATTCTGTTTAGCTGAATCTGATCCCGCAAGTCCTTGTAGAAGCCGGTCACAGTGAACGCAAAATTATCGGTTAGCGTCTGGCGGAAACCGACTTCATACTGCGTCGTCCTCTCCGGTTTCACTAAAAACCCTGTTCCGGCCGGATTTGTGCCTAACGAAAATCCGACACGTGAGCGCGGGCTAACGCGGTCGGCAAGTAAGCGCGTGCTGGAATACAGTCGGTTCAGCACGGGCAGCTGTGCGTATTTTCCGAACATCCCGTAGAAAACGGTCTTGTCGGTAACAGGGAACGAGAAACTCACCCTGGGCAGCAACAAGTGCGTCGGGTCGGTTTCTTTGAGTTGGTCTTCACTGGCAAAGTAATTGAGATCGTCGTTCCATGTCGGGTCAACGAAATCTACCGGCGCGATATTTTTCATATCGAACAACTCATATCGCACGCCGGCATTCACAACAAGGTCGTTAAACTCGAACTTGTTCTGGACATACGCGGAAGCGAACATCGGCTCTCGGGGTCCGTTAAAGCCGTCGTCAACCTTTCTTCCCTTGAAATCATAACCGTAGATATTCATAAGACTCTGACGCTGGGCAGTAATCTCCAGCTCTTTGGCCAAGCCAGGGTTAGCGGCGAGTGAGTCCGGATGGTACAGACTGCTCGTTTGATCGATGAACGTGTTATAATTGCTAATGTTGCCGACCGCGAAAAGACGCATGGACCACGCGTCGATGCGCCCGCCAGCCTTCACTTCCCATTGCGGGTTGACCTGCGATGTGAAATCGATCGTGAGTCCGATGTTAGTCTGCTCATTACGCTGGTACGCATTGTTGATAGAGTATTCGTGTGCCAGAGGGAACGCGTAGATCACCGTATAGTTCTGCGGGCCGAGGAACCGCGTTAAAAATCCGGTAGAGCCGTCGGCTTGAATATACCCCTTCGCGCGCGAAGCTGTGCTATCCGCATAGAGCCGCCAGTTATCGCCGAAATCGGGGTCGTACGCTTTGAGATCATTTCGTAAATATGAAACACCGATTTCATAAAACGTCTTCGTATCGAGCACATGCGTAAACCGTAGATTCCAGAGGTAATTATTCGACACGTTACGGAAATCGCGTTGCCTAAAAATGTTCGTCAAGCCGTTATTCCTCCAGTCGTTCCCGGCTGGCAAATCGATGTTTGTATAACTGCCGGAAAACCGCAGCTTAAACGGCAGGACATCCAGCAGCAGCGTACCCTGGAGTGTGTTTTCGTTCCTTGAATTCTTGTATTGGTAATTCCGTTTCATTTCGACCAGACCCGGAAGCGGTGTCCCGACGGGCCTGTTATCAAAACCATCCGTCGTTAATCCGTCAAATCTGAACGGTTCAATGAACAGGTGGTCCCTGTTGCGGGCGTAGTTATGCTGCCCAGCAATAAAATAACGAAGGTTCTGCATCACCGGACCGCTGAGGGTAATGACGGCATTCCGATACCCGCGCGACGATGTGCCCAAAAACTCTTCTCCCGGCGCCGCAAAATCGTCGGTCTGGTAGTCGAGCGTTGCCCTGAATTGCTGAGATGAACCGGTGCGCATCGTTGTGCGAACAATGGCAGAGTTTGAACCCCCGAATTCGGCCGTATACCCTCCGGATTGAAGCTGGACTTCTTCGATGGCTTCCTGGATCGGAGTGACAGCCTCGCTGTTGAACATCGGGTTGGTTGAAGTGGCGCCGTCAATAAAATAGGAAACTTCACCGGCGCGGCCGCCGCGGACATAGAGCGTGCCATCTTGTTGCACGACGCCGGCGCTTAATGCTACAATATTCTGCAACCCGCGAAACGGCAGGGATTCGATATCCTCCTGAGTCTGCATACGCACAGTGTTCGTGGTGTTGCGCTGAATCAACGGCCGGTCGGCGACAACTTCGACCTCAGTTGTTTGAATGGCCGTGCTGTTCAGCTCAAAGTTCTGAGTCGTGGTCAAGTTCGCACTCACGCGAACATTGCTGACCGTCATCGCCGCATAACCGATGTACGACGCTTTCACGGAATATATGCCCGGCGGAATGCTTAGGATGACAAATTCACCGTTGATGTCTGATGACGCGCCGAGCGATGTGCCTTCTAAAATAACGTTTGCGCCGATCAAGCCCTCGCCTGTGGCTTTATCGGTAATAATGCCGCGCAGCTTTCCGTCTTGTGCCATCAGACTCGAAAGCGCAACGGTAAGCAATACAGCAAATACAGATAGCTTTCGTAACATAGAACCTCCTTCTGGAAAAATATTGGTAACCCGGTAACCCTCTACGACCAAAGAACCGACAACATTGTATCGAATGACGGGAGATCTTCACCTCCTTTTAATAAACGATGGAATACGAGTTATTGCATTCAATAGGATTGAGGCTTATGCTTTACCAAAAGTGCCCGCAAAAACTCCTGAGAGATCGTCACGCGTAAGAAGGAAGAGAAAACCGCGTGAAAAACTCATACGATGTGTTCTGCGGGCGCGTTTGACCAAGCGCGTCACCTCTTGACAAAAGCAGTATAAGGCAACAAGACACGGACAACAACGGAAATTCAACGAGCCGTCAATTCTGTGGGTTCGCCCGTCAAGTCAAACGAACGAATCGAGTACGGTATGATTGAAGGGTGGATGATGAAGAAAAACGTTAGCGAGCGTCGAGCAACTTGAACAGACTCTCGGTATGGCTGCGGCTCACACTGATGCGCGCGCCGTTCAAAAGCGTGATGGTATAATCGCGGTGGAACGACGGCTCAAGCTCACGGATTTGATCGATGTTTACAATTGCAGACCGGTGTACACGGACGAAACGGCTGGAGGACAACCTTGTTTCAATCGAGCTGATTTTTTCGTGCAACAAGTAACTCGTTCCTTTGACATGCAAGCGCACGTATTCTCCCTCCGCTTCGACCCAGTCGATGTCTTTTTCATGGACGGGAAAGATTCGCCCGCCCTTTTTCACTAGGAAGCGCTGGCCGCTGCGTTGCTCGTTTTTCAGTTCATGCAAAAAATTGATCAACGCGCTGTTATCGCGTTGCGTATTCTTGACGGCAAGCATTTCCTTTGCCCGTTCCACCGATTGGCGAAAACGTTTTTCTTCAATCGGCTTGAGCAGATAATCCAGAGCGCGCGCTTCAAATGCGCGAATCGCATACTGATTATACGCTGTGGTAAAAATCACTACGGGCATGTGTTTCGGTTTTAATGCTTTCAAAACGCCGAACCCGTCAACTTCGGGCATCTGGATATCGAGAAACAGAAGGTCAGGCTGCAATCGTTTCACTTCCTCGATTGCCGTGACGCCATCCTCGCATTCACCGACAAGGTCAAGTGCGGGGTCTAAGCTCATCAGTTCTTTGATTCGTTCTCGTGCCAATAATTCATCATCAACAACAAGCGCCCGTATGTTCTTCGGATTGTTAGTCACTGTGTTCCCCTTTCTTTCTAACATGAAACGGAATCGAAATAACCGCCTCTACCCCACCAATATCGATTGGGGAGATGTCAAATTCGAAGTTGGAACCGTACAACAAATTCAACCGCGCACGCGTGTTAGTCAAACCCACCCCGTGTATAGCATCTCTCTCTGCACCTTGGTCGAACCCTCGCCCGTTATCACGAACGCAAAGCTTCAGTTTACCGTTCATTTTTTCAGACTGGATTTCGATGAGCGCTGCGCCTCGTTTCTTGCCCAATCCGTGCCTGATAGAATTTTCCACCAACGGTTGAAGGATAAACGCCGGCACGAGGGCATCTTGTGTCTCGTCTTGAATCTTATATGTCACAACGAGCCGGTCACCAAAACGGGTTTGCTCGATATCAAGATACCGACGGAGAATTTGCAATTCTTTTTCGAGGTCAACCTCTTGTCCCAGGTCGCTTTCCAGCGTCAGTCTCAGAAGCCCCGCCAATCGGGCGATCATCTCCTGCGCGGCTTTTGGGCTTTTCCCAACAAGCGCAGAAATACCATTCAACGTGTTAAACAAAAAATGCGGTTGGAGCTGCATTCTCAATGCGTGCAAATTAGCCTCAGCCAATTGGGAATGCAGCCGAGCGGTCGTCACTTTCCGTTCTTGCACATTGCCATACCACCTGATGCCCCCAAAGCTCAAGACCAGCACTACACCTGCACAGACAACAAAAAACAGCGTTGTCTGATAGAAAAAAGGTTCAAGTTCAAAGGCCAGCGACGCGCCTGCTTCATTCCACACACCGTCATCATTGCTGGCAATTACTCGAAATGTGTAGCGGCCGGGCGGTAGATTATTATATTGCGCAAATCGGCGCGTGCCGGCATCCACCCACTCGTTGTCATAGCCTGCAAGCCGATATTTGTACCGCACTTTGGATGGCGACCGATAACTGAGGCATGCGTAATGGAATTCGATGTCGTTTTTTCCGGGAGCAATCGTCATCCCGTCAGCGACATCAATCGCGGTCCTCTCCACCAATGCACGTTCAATCACAACAGGGGGGACAGTCGTGTTCATCTTCAGAGAGCGGGTATTCACCATAGCAATACCCATTATTGTGGGGAACCACAACTTTCCGTCTTTTGTCTTCCATCCCGCCGGCTGAACACCTCCGTTGCACTCTCCATCTTTCATACCATCGGCTTCATTATACGATTTACATGCAAGCGAACGAGCGCGACCATCGGCAACATCGTTCAATTCCTTGATGCTGACGCTGTATATTCCATTGTTGCAACTGATCCACAGATTGCCGGAGCCATCATCCAGTATTCTGTACGAAGTATTGTCGAACAACCCATGTGCCTTTGTGATGGCAACAATGTTACCATCCTTAATCCGTCTCAACCCCTCCCCGATACTTCCAACCCAAATAGCTCCTGCGGAGTCTTCATAGACCGGGCCCAAATGCCGTTGCGAAGAATCCTCCGACACGATAACGGCCGTAAACACGCCGTTACTTCCCTTGAACAAACCAGCAAATGTTCCTACCCACAAATCGCCATTGCGAGCCTGATAAATACTCCGAATAGTCGAGCTCCACAAACCCTCTTCGTGACCGAAGCGTTCAACCGAATTACGCGCAAACCGATACAGCCCGTTCCACGCGCCTGCCCAGACATTTCCGCTTCTGTCTTTGTACAACGCCCGTACAGCCCCGGAGTTGTCACCCCCAAGGTTGATCTGTTCGCGCTTGCCGTTACGGAACCGGTACAATCCCCGTTGTGTCCCAATCCAAAAACCCGACGCCGGGTCGTTCAAGACACTATTGATGGGGATTCCAGCCAATGCGCCAAACGCGGGGAGCCAAACAAATTTATTTTGCGCAAACTTAAACACTTGTCCCGCGGCATTGCCCGCCCAGAGGTTCCCGTTCTCATCCCCGGAGATAGAAAAAACCAAATTTTCGCTGGAGGTCGAACCCGTTACATAGGTCACGAATTTTCCGCTGGTCAACGCGTTCACACCGCCACCAAGCGTTCCGATCCACAACGTTCCCTCGCGGTCTTCATACAACGACCGAATATCGTCTCCCGACAAACCTTCAGCAGAAGTATAGGGAGTGACTTTCCCTTTGCTTATCCGCACAACGCCAAACTTCGTTGCAACCCACAGTGTTCCCTTCCGGTCTTGTTTTATCGCCCAATTGACATTACTCAACAAACCCTGCTTCAGCACCTGGGTTACCCGACCAGTACTGTCCAATCGAACAACGCCTTCAAACGCAAGCCCAGCCCATATCGACCCGTCTCGGTCAACATACAAGGCACGTATAATTTTATCTCTCAAACGGCGGGAAGGGTGCCGGGACACCTCTCCATGTCGATACACATACAGACCTCTTTGCATCCCAATCAAGATTTCCCCGTGGGGTGTTTCTGCGAGCGAAATGAGCAGCCCTCTTCCCCGCGGCAACTCAATCCTGCCAAACACACCGTTCTCATGGTAAAACAGGCCTACACTTGTTCCTACCCACAACCGAGCTTTCGAGTCTTCAAAAATTCGAAAAATGGCATTACCCGGAAGCCCATCCTCAATGGTATAATCTGTAAATGTTCCTTCTTTCAACGACGTCAGGCCGGAGTAGCTCACGATCCACAGTGTTCCATCCCGCGACACCAAGAGCTCGTAAACGTAATTGCTTCGCAACGAAGAATTATCGGTGGTGAACACGTGAAACTCGACGCCGTTGAAACGGACAAGCCCCTCCTCAGTCCCAAACCACAAATAGCCGTCTTGAGTTTGCGCTATCGCATGCACAGAATTCTGAGGCAGGCCGTCCTTCTTTTTCCAAACTCGGTGAGAATATTGACTAAAGTCTCGCGTTGGGTCGAGACTGTTATCTTGTGGACGGACATTTTGTACCAAAAGACAACTCACAGCACACAACGCTGCTGCAAAGGGGATCAATTTGAATCGCTTGCTATATCTAACGAGTTCTACTATCATTAAGGCTTATTCGCTTTGTGCCGGTTACCTTAAAAAACCTTGTTTTGCAGCAACATAAGCTATAGGCAACCCTGCGCACAGTGTAAGGTTCACAATATCTGTAACCACGTTCACAATATCAAACCCGAGAAATCCTATTCGACTTAAAGGTATTACGAAAAACACCATGCCGGCCCAAATAACTATGCCATACATCGCTCCGAGCAGCCACCAGTACTTCGAAATTTTTCTCAACTGAGAAGATAACAAAATAAACAGCAGCGACCAAACAACGGAGACAGCAACATGAAGTAGGATGCCTACAACAATCATGGTAGAGCCTTCAGAATAGGCAGCCTCGCCAAATATTCCGCTTGCAGCGAAATTCAGCAAGCGCGCTGGATTTTCTCCACCCATGAGCTTATACTTCAGTGTGGTTCCACCGGCTACGAGTAAGCACACAAGTGTGCCTGCCTGAAGTACGGCCTTGAGTACGCCTGACGTTTGAGATTGTTGTAGGGATTGAGTTGCGGTCATGCTTTAAATTACCGGTACGTGGGGAAATTATTTGATTGGAGTAATTTGTGCCTGAACGCACCACCATCGGCCGTGTTCTTTAATATAGGTATCAGTATAAATTGAACTTCCGCGAAGAGTTTGACCATCAACAAGTTTTTCCCATACTGTTTTCGACCGCACGAGGGCAACGTCCCCGAAAATTCGAATCAATTCATCCTCATAATGAAACGACGTGAAGCCGCTCGTGCCGTAAGAGGTTGCCCAATCGCGCATGTACTCGTCCCGGTCCATGATTTCACCCGAATTCTGAATGCACACAAAATCGCGGTGGATGATTTCATGATGACTGATTGTATCCTGCATAACATAATTCTTAATGAATTGAGCATTCAATTTGCTGAGTGCCGCCATGTCGTTGCTTGTAGAGTGCTTCATTTCTTGCCCTTTAGATTCCGTGTTGTAACAATTAGAATTTCGGTGTTGTATTCCCGCCGTCAAGGGCTAATTTCCAGCTTCCGTCCGCCGACCGTTTCCACGCTGAAAAATAGACGCCATGTATTGCGCTGTCTTTCAAGGCATACGTCCATTTCCCCCATGAATAACCGATTTCGCCGGAACGCGCGGCTTCTGCTTTCACGGGCCACCATTGGAGTGTTTTCGTTCCGGGTTTGCCGGCGATGCGTTCTCGATACGCTTGCTTGCCGATCGTCGGAACAGCGCTTTGTTCAAATTTCACAAAATCGTCGTCCGCATACTGGAGCAATGCGTTGTTGAATCCTTCTTGCAGAGCCAAAGCGCTCATAGCGCTGTCTGTCGCCATGATTTCCCGTTCTGCTGCGGACTGCGAATCCGGCGCCGGGCCGCAGGCAGCGGCAATAAGCGCGATACTCAACCATTGAATAGAAAAATTCTTCATGCTGTCTCCTTCGTTTTTCTCATTCGTCATTTACCCGTACATCAGTCGCAATCCAATTCAGTTCCCACGTCTTGCCTCCGTCATCTGAAAAGGACTGTTCAAAGCGGCATGAATCCGCTGTAATGGGCAATATCACAAACCGAACTAGGATTGCGCGTCCATTCAGCGATTCCAGCCCGAAGAATTCTCCGCGGCCGTCTTTGAACTCGCCATACATGGGTTCGAACAGTGTGCCGCCTGAAGCAGTGGAATAATTAAGACTCCACTGACGCGATTGAGGATTGTAGAGCCGTAACAATAAGCCGTCAATGCGACCGGACGGCCCTTCAACCTCTAGCTCCACCAAATTGGCGCGGCCGCCTAAAACTTTTCGCACGACTGACGTGCCTTCATATTCAACCCACGTGGTAGAACCAGTAAGTGGTCGCACAAGTCGTTTGAGGTAAGTCTTCCATGTCCCAAAATTAAAATCAAAATCATGTTGTCCGTCACGGAGTGTTTCAGTCTGCTGTTGATTCGCGCCTTGCGCCTTCGATTTCTGCCGTGCTAGACTGTCTGACAATAGCAAAATAACCATCAAACCAAACAACAGTAACAGCGTCCGCAATCGGAAGAAAAGCCTCTTCTTGCCGTTCATCATCATAACCTTTCAGTTTTTGTTTGAAATTTACTCAAATACCCCGCCAAGACAAATGCAATTCCAGTTACTGCCAGAGCTTCAAATACTGCTATGCCATCGCTCACGCTGGTGAATGTCCGGGGTATATGCACAATCCAAAACCACGAGAAAACCATCAACCCGGATAAGAGGGATGCCCAACGGGCGGTTTGAGGTATGATAAGACCAACACCTCCCGCAAGCAACGCAATACCCGCGAGCCGCGTCCAAAACACCGGATCACCGGGAAACCACGTAGGGATGAGTGAAGTGACAAACTCGATGTACATGAAATGTTGAATTCCTGCCATCAGGAAAAAAATGCCGAGGCAAATCCTGTTTAGAATGACAAATTCATACTCCAAATTTATAAACTTCAAAACGAAACCGCGTCGTGCGCTTTCCATCTTCGGGGCTGTGGCAGCAACAGCCCACGCAGCACTCCAAAAAACCAGTGCCTTGCCGGCCTTCGTCCACGCACCTGAAAGAAACGAGTCCGTGGCAATCACGGGCAAATGCCGTAACAAAGCCCAAAGGAAAATCAATGCGCCCGTGGACATCGCCGCAACGCGCACCTTCTTGCTCGTAAAAATCGCTGCTCCCGCTGCAATAAAAGCTATCCCCGTCAGATACGCCCAAACCAATTTCCCCGGCATGGATTCCGGCCACGCAGGGGCGCGCCCGGTAATAAAATCCTGAAATATAAAGTGCTCTACTCCTAAGCAGAGCAAAGCGACGCCAAAAAATATCTGCCCAATATGTTGCAAATTTTTCATGGTTTTTACGAGCGTTGGTTGTGCCTTGCAGTCACTTAGGCTGCAATTTTATTCTTAGAATAACGTGTGCTTGAGTTCCTTTCGTCGGGACTCGGATTCCGGCGTCGTCATACGCATCCCACTGCCCGTTAGCGCTGTAGTAGAATTCATCGCCAACAATAACTCCAAGCGATGGATCGTTAAACTGCGCGTGATTTGCGCTCAGAGTTGTTAATTTCTCGATCTTTGAATAGTCGTCATTGAAGTCAAGCCGTACCACCCGGCAAGGGTTAATTCCATTCTGAATGGCGATAAAGCCGTCCTGGTACCGGTACAAACCGTCAACTGAAAGCAATGTGGCACCTTCCAGTAGAGGCTGTAGGGACAACTGCTTAGAGGCAAGGTCAATTACAAAAATTCCGCGCGAATAGTCTGCGACGAGCAGCTTTTTGTTATCAGGCGTGAAATCAAGCCCTTGCAAAGAAATAAATTCCGGGGAGTCGAAAAATACTTCGAGTGAATCGCTTTGCTGCCGAATCACAAAAATCATGGGCGATTGGCTGTCGGTAATATATACGTCACCCTGCGCGCTAAGCGTAAGGTCGCCGAAGAGATGTGGCTGTGTCCGGTCTTTCAACTCGTACTTTTTTATCAACATTCCAGAAACTATGTCGTATTTGCAGACAGCAGTGCGAGATTTGTCATATTCCCGGTATCCTGCCATCTGTGGCAAGGCAGACGTGCAAACCCAGAGCACCCTGTTCTGAACATCAACCTTCATTCCAAATACTCCCCAAAGCCCGTCCCCCGATCGAGAGAGCTCTTTCATCTCTCCTTTCTCGTTGAATGAAAGAATCTGCCGTGTGCGAACCGTTCCGACAAATGCCGTTCTCGTCACAGGGTCGTAAGCAATACTTTCCGCTATCAAATCTCCAGAAGCAAGGCTATACGCGACGGTAGGATCTCCAACTTGACCGCGGTTAGTTTCAAACCGGTTGAGAATCTTGTGGAATTCCTGAGAGTTTTTCAGCGAAGCGAAATCCTCGTCTGCTTTGGGGTCATAGACCAAGCCCATGTTGGCAACGCGTTCAAGTGACGCCAAGGCTTCGCGCGTATTTCCCAGCAGCGCGTTGAGCCCTGCTATATTATAGATTAGTATTGGGTGGTCGGGACGTAGTCTGAGGGCTTGCGTGAAATGTTCCAGGCTCGTTGAGTAGTCCTTTCCACGATACGCCTGCATTGCGGACCGAACGTGTTGTTGTGCTTGCCGGACTGGATTATTCTGAGTTGCCGAGGGGTTCAACAGTGCGAGCGTCCCAAGAACAACAAAGACGAGTCTTTTTTTCATAGAATTCGAAGAGCCTCATTTCCATGTTGCTGAGTCGAATAATCTTTTCCCCAGCTCCACATCCACCTTAATATCCGAGTAATACTCCTCCATTGTCAGCTTGCCGTTTTGGTAGAAGTAGACTTCCGGGGCAACCCACCCGCCGGAATATTTTTCGTACTTGTTGAATTGAATTTCTGAAGTGATGCTTGAATCGCGGGGATGCGGCTCCAACGAGCGCACAAAGACCAACCTTTCCTTGTCTATCCAGAACTGCTTGGTCTTCAGGTCGCCTTTTTCCGCCCCAACAACATATACAGACCTCCCCTGCCAAGTATCTTCGTGGAATCGTGTAAGGTCATACGCAAGTGTTGTGAGCTTCCGGAGTGTTTCTTCAATGGGCTGTTGGTACACATCGAACCCCAGCACTAACAACGGATGGATAAACGGGCGGGACATTTTAAGGGCACCATTCTGAAATGAAAACAGCGAGTCTTTCAAAAACAACATACCGTTTCCACTCTCCGTCGAGCCGATATCGATCCGCAAACTCCCAGGCACACTTAACGCCTCGTACCATGTCTCTTCTTTAGTCGTCCCATCAGGCTGGTGCGTCACGGTTTTCTGCGTGAAGGTCAGTGTCTTGTACCATGCCTCATGGTAACGAGTGTGCATGGCCATCACTAAACTCTCCGCTGAGGTGATTTCCTGAGCATATGTTGCTTGTAACAAAAAAAATAGCCCAACAAATATTTTCATTGTCAGCGCCTTTCGGTTTTACAAAATTATTCCGCGGAAATATAGAGAAGGATAAATCGAAAAGCCAGAACACCCCACCCTGAACGAAAAGACGAGAGTAAGCAGTTCTGGCAAATTTCCGATTGAGTGGATCGAAAGAACCTACGTGCCGTCCGTTTTTACAACTGAATCGAAGTCATTTTTCGGACAAAAAAAAATTTTAGAAAGTGATAAAAAGCGACTCGCAAGAAGAGGAACATATCAAACTAAAATTCGCTACTGCTATTGCCCATCCAGAAGCGATTGAATCTTCGGGTCGTTCATTTTATCTCGTGTAATTAGCTGCACGCCCGTGTCGATAACAGTTTGCGCCTGTTCGCCTTTAAGATGTTTGACTATGGTGACAACCGATTCGTACCCCATACGCGTCGGGTCCTGCGCGACGAGCGCGTCGATCTCGCCTTTCCGCAATGCTTCGATCAGTGGGGGTGATGTGTCGAACCCGACGAATTTTATTTTGCCGGCGAGGTTGACCTGCCGGAGCGTCAACAACGTACCGAACGTGGACGACTCGTTAGGACAAAATATCCCATCTGCCTCTTTCAGTTTATCGACGAGGTTCATTGTCGCGGCTTTTGCCTCAGCGGCAGTCGCGCCAACGTAGCGATTGTCAAGAATCAAGTCGATACCCTTCTGCGTTCCAACGGCTTCCAGAAAGCCCGCTTCCCGTTCAACGGTGCTGGCCGAGCCGACCATGTAGCGCAACAAGACGACCTTTCCCTTTCCTCCCAACAGCTTAGCAAGGTGCTCTCCGCCAATGCTCCCGCCTTTCTTGTTGTTCGTGGCAATATAGCTTACAAAATCTTTTCCCGGTTCGCCGTTCAGCGCGCTATCGTAAATCACAACCGGAATTTTTTTCTGCCTTGCTGAGGAAACGGGTCGAACCAGAGCGACATTATCCATCGGAGCCAACACGATGCCTGAAATTCCTTCATTAACAAATTGTTCAACAATGGCTATTTGCTGTGCTCTGTCGTTTTCCCGCACGGGACCCTTCCAGACGATTTCCACCTTTAATTCCTCAGCAGCCTTTCGAGCCCCGGCTTCAACGGACTTCCAAAAGACGTGTGTCGTGCCTTTGGGAATGACGGCAATTTTGACGCCGTCTTGAGCCAAAACATTCGCACCGAAAACCACCGCCAAGATAATCGCAAACAATTTTTTCATGGAACATCCTTCTAGGTTGTAGACATATTACGGTTTATTTTTTATCAACATCCATTTTTTTTTACAACAAGGCCGATCGTAAGTGCCTTGGTGTATGAGGTTGTGCATTAATGGTAATAGAAAATACGATAGCGCACAAGTTTGCAATTCATTATTTGCAAGCTTGAATTCCGTCGGAATTTTTCTTATTTTACCCTTACTGCAACTCCCGTTAGCTTACATTCACGCGCCTGTAGCTCAATTGGATAGAGCATCAGCCTACGGAGCTGAGGGTTAGGGGTTCGACTCCCTTCAGGCGCACAATGCTTCCCCCGGAATTACAAAAGGTGGCTTTTACTTGCCCATCGTGCAGTAAGGGCATCACACTGACACTGGATATTGTATTTAAACGTGCCAGCATCCAATGCGTCCATTGTAAGAGCACTGTTGAGTTTGATGGTCCGGTTGTCGCAAGGGCCCTGCAATCAGTCGGCGACGTCGAAAAAGGAGCTGCAAAAATGGCAGAAGTACGTTCCGACTATACAAAGACGGTGGAGCGCTTTAAGGGCACCGTTGCAGACTTACTGAAGACCGCGCGCGTAACATCATAGCAAATCAGCGCACCCGTAGCTCAATTGGATAGAGCATCTGCCTTCGGAGCAGAGGGACGATTTTATTTTGAGCCTCGTTCACAGGCTTTCTGAATAGTTTTTCTTCTGTGTGCCAAAATTGTGTCCTATTCTGAAATCCGCTTTACAATTATTCAGCTTTTTTGTGCCATAAATTTTCGCGCCCGTAGCTCAACTGGATAGAGCAATAGCCTTCGGAGCTATCGGTTGGGGGTTCGACTCCCTCCGGGCGCACTTTACCTTATGTTCTACCGCGATCAAGTTGAAGACATCCTGCACCGCATTCAGACACTCGACCGCCCATTCTCTTTCCAGCTGGGATACGTGATATTTTTCCCCATCACTACCATCCAGGACTCCTGCTTGATCCGATGGTCTGACGTTACTGACCAGACGCCGGATGATATCGCGCAATACATCTCCCGGGCGCCAATGGATTTCGTGCCCTACGTTTTTAAGTACAGGAATCCCGCTAGTCTTTACAAACGATTGGATAGCGTTTTACGAGAGTTGGGAATACTGGATGATATCAGGCTGCGGGACCTGAAGGAGGCTTGGGGGAGAAAACGACCGGGATATTGATCACCGTATGAATTGTTCGGCCTCGATCAGCAATTCCTGCACTCTGTTCATATCACCAACATAGCAATAGTTTTTTGGATCCTTGGCTATTTTAGAATCATGCTTTTCCAACGCCTTTTGTAACTCCGTTATTTTGTTTTCGATATCTCCCCGTACCTTTTGATAATCTATCTGAGCGTGTGTCATAGTATGCCTCCTAATTATTTGGTAACTCTTACGACAGTTTTCTTTTCCACGACCTTGAATCCAGCTTTTCTCGCCAGCTCAATCCAGTCCCGCTTCAAACCCCGGCACAAATCACCGAAGAGATTATCGCCCTCCAATCTCTTGTATTTGTTTATCTGTCGCTCAATGCGCTTGGCTTTTGTCATCGCTACTCCTTTCGCATTGTTGCCAGCAATTGATATTTAAAAAAATCGTTGAGCTAAAACTCTGCACCCTTGATTAATTCAAACTTAGCCTCCGGATAACCACATTTTGTATACTTGCGACGAAGTTTTTTTTTCTGCTTCAAAAGCATTCTTTGCACGCACTTCATCCACATCCCATCCAACTCGTGTATCAACCCAGAAGAACCAGATCTTCATGATGACCTCCTGTAATTAATTCACTGTAGGGGTGCAGTTATATCCGTCCAATGTCAAGGGAATTCGGCGGGTTCATGCAGCAGTATAAGACAACGGGGACAATATCAAAATGGCCAGAGGTCGTTGAGTGACGCTCGAACACCCACTCCTACATATAGCTCACCCGGCCGGACAGCAATGCTGGCACCAAACTGTTTGTAGTAGACCTCGCCGATGAATCGCGGGAAGGTGAATTGAAAGGACTGGAGATTGCCAATCTGCACATGGCCTGCGAGTGTCACATCATCCATCCAGGACTTGTTGTGCTGTTCAAATCGATCATCGTACTTGGCATTGATGGCAGTGACCGTGATATCCTTTTCGTTCGTTTCAACGTAGGCCCTGAGAAACCCCTGCTCATCCCGTACCATGGTCACTTCTATCTCAATCGGCTTTCTCAGTCCTATTTCCGCGGTGTGGGATTTCTTGCCTGTTTCAATAACTCCCGATCGGAGCTTTGTAGTATCTATCTCAATGGTTATCTCTAGCTTGTAACCAAAGAGATTCGTGCTGTCTTCGACCTCGATTTTCAGTTCCTTGCCACTGAATGTTGCTTGAGCCGTGCCGGCGCCGACCTGCTTTTTCAGCTCAAGGATGGTATTCGCCTGCGTGATGATCATCTCATCCCGCTTTTTCATCTCTGAATTCTGTTTGCCCGACAGATTCTCATAGTAAGCCGCTTGGGCGGCTAGAACGCCATACTCTTTATATATAACCTCCAGCGTGTCGTTAAGCGCTTTCTCGTTATTCTTTACCCGGACTTCGGCTTGTTCCAGAGAATTGCAGGTCGACAACCACTGACTGGTTGAGACGATGCACACAAGTGCGAGGACGATGCTGACGATGTTGGATTTCATTTTAGTATCATTGATTATTCTTAACTGGCGGTATTATGCTGATATCGAAATAACCTCCACCGCCCGCATCGATCGTGAATGCAATCCTTCCATGCGGTTTATGTTCCATTGAATCATATGGCTTCCCATCATCATAGTAAGCCCCTATCTTCTTGCTCAACGAAGTGAGTAGATCCAATGGATCCCTTGCTTCTGAGGTCCATGCTATGGCAACTAAATCGAAATCCCTCTGTAGACTCCCATGGATTGCAAGTGCATAACCGTGCTCCATTGCAATGTCCCTGAGAATCGGATAGTAGCTAGCGTAGAGGGATGGAAGCCACTTATTTTCTATTCTCACCTTTTGAGACATTGCTATACCAACGGCGAACGCGGAGGTTCTCCCAATCGCATTTCTAACGTCTCCCATGGAAAAGCTGGGTGCGGGTCGGTTTTATCAGACCTGACATTGCAATGCCCCAGCACTCCAGGAAAATCGAGATGGAGACTGTTCATCACAAAACGATCGGGGCCAGGGACTACTAGTCTTGGGATGTTAAATCGATTGCATAAGTATCCTACAAGCCAGAAGCATGCCTCGAGCTGTATGTCCTCGTACGCGTCGAAATACTTGTAACCCCGCCACTCGGCCGGCAGCTCAACGCTCTTATCATGCTGCTGCCGTGCACCGTCGAAAGCATACAACTTCCCATCCTCTTTCTTCGTAAGGGCGCCCTCTGAGCATAACTCAATACCGATGCTCTGTTGATTTAATCGGGCGTTTGCCGATATCTTCAACCCAAGGTGATGACACCAGAAACGAGGGTCAAATACTTCGTAGATCGTTCCATTGCGCTCAATGAGGTAGGCAGTTCCTACTTTTAACACGCCACCGGATTGCGTTCTGTCCATCTTCCACCAATTGAATGTTGACTTGGCGGACCCGCCGACTGTATGATGAATATAGATCTGCTTTTTCGGAAATTCCGTTTGATATATTTCCTCTGGCGGCAGGCGGAACGATGTGGTGTCAAGTCGAAACATTTGTGAAGTATCGAGATCCATTCTCATTATCCCTTATTGATTTGGCTGTTGAGGTTCTTCAGGGTTTGGCTTGGGCTTCGGATGGCCGTTGCCATTTTTCCCGAATTTCAATTCAATGACCTTTTGAATAACTTTCGGCAATAGCAGACAGAGGATGATCAAGAACACACTCTCCGGCACATCAGCTACCGTTTTGGTATCAACTGAAACATACACGAATACGAACGTGAAGGCTGGCATGAAGAGCAACATGCCCAGTGTAACGTTAAAGCGCATGGAGGATACCGGGCTATCGTCGCTCAAGAGATCCCTCCAGGTGATTTTCTTCTTCGTCTTATCTTTCGTATCAAGGTCCATTGACTCTCCTTAGTTAAAAGGTGCTTTGAGGATCCGGTGAAACATGAAAATGAACGACATGCCGATCACAACCGGCACAACTACTATCCATAGCCATGACTGTATCCCGGACGCTGCGATGAAGTATGCACCGACTCCAACCGCTATCCACATGAGATTCTTGCAGATGTGCCAGAAGTCCCAAACGAGCACCAGAAAACGCCACCGTGCATTCCCGCCAGTTCCTAGAAACCAATCACGTAGCCCATTCCTATCGAAGAATGCGAACATCGGACTCTTCTTGCCCTGAAACTTCTGACTGTCCATACAGGCTCTCAAAAAACTGGCAAGTGAGAAACACAGCACTGCACACAGCACGTAAATCAGACTCATGTTTTGCCCCCTCCATTCGCTTTGAACACTTCGTGCTCCAGGTGCTTTACTTTCAGTGCGATCTGTTTAGTCTCCGAATCAATCTCATAGTTGCATTCCCACATTTCCCCAAAGGTTTTATTGATCTCATCTCTCATTTTCTGCAAGGTTTCCAGAATTTCGATAGCTCGATTGGCTTCCGCGAGTTTTAGATCCTTGCCAATGCCTTCTTTAAGATTATTGAGGTCTTTCTCATACTCTCTCTTGAGGGTTTTGAGTGTTTCGTCAAACTCCGTTTTTGTAATAACATTAACTCCCTCTAGCTTCTCTAGACGCTCGCCGTGTGCCTTGAGAGTATATTTTGAGTAAAAGTAGAATCCAACAAGGAGTATTATTGCGGGAGCGACAAATTCTATTACATTAACTATGAAGCTCCACGTTTGCATGTCCATTGACCACCGTGTTAAGAGTTTGGATAATATTGTCTGCGCTGGTGATTATATTGTCTACGCGTTCTTTTGCTCCGCTTCTTCGACGCGTGCGCTCTGCTCTCTTCACGGCCAACTTCATGGACTCGAGCAATCCTTCGATATTCAACTGTGTTTTTAAGATATAGTCGCTTGCTCCATGTCGTGATGCCTCCTGCATCAGTTCAAAATCATCATTGCCGGTTATGATGATCACTGGGATCTCCTTGTTCGCTTCCTTCACTCGCATCAGGGCATCCACGCCAGTGCCGGCATCGGGCAACCCAAGGTCTAACAAGACGATGTCGTGTGCGTGTGCATTCTCCTTCAACTGGCAAATCCCTTCAGTCAGCGTCCCGCTCGTCTTCAGCTGTGCCGCACCACGCAGTATATGCTCCATCATCATCCGGCAGCTTGGATCGTCCTCTATTAATAGAGCATTCACAGGCTATTTCCCTTTCGGTTTGGTGACCGGTTTCCCCACCGTGCCGCCGTTCCCTTTCTCCTCCGCCGCCTTCCCCACAAACTTATCGTACAACGCCAGCCACCGTTCGTCGGTCGGGATGGCTTTGTTTGCATTCGCCTGTCTCAGATTGTTCTCAATGATCTGCAGCTCAAAGGGCGTGAAGCGGAACGGCGCCACCGCCTTTTCATTGCAGCTCTTATTCTCTCCCACTTTCAATCCGTAGATTTTCCGTTGCTCCGGCGTGAGCTTCGCCATCCGCTTCTTCAACGCCACAATCGCGCGCCCGACGTCCCGTTCCGCCTTCGCCGGCAGCACACCCTTATCTCGTATGGCCATAAACTCCCACAACGTGAGGGGCTTGATGTAGTTTTTCATGCATATTTTCCTACAGTGGTATGCTTGACATTCAATCGTGACTTTGGTAACTTACTCATTATGAAATTCTCACCTTTAATACTGCTCCTCCTGTTGGCCTGCACTGATATCAGCCCTAACGAATCGACAATCAACTTGTCGACAAAAACAGGTGGGTGGTACGAAACTCCCGTCAATGGTTATGCTACATCGCGTTGGCTTGACTTTGTATCTGTCCTCACTGATAATTCAACTGTGCCGGATAGTGTCCGATATACAATCATAAACGACACGCTTATGCTTGTAACGCCTGATTCTATCATGGTGGTTAACCATAGTGACCGTGATACTGTCTATCTATCTGACACGTTCGACGAAGTTTCTTTCACACATTTTTATAGACGGTTTTATTTTTACGACGGTTATACTGACCGATTCGGCATAACTCAACAACTTGATTTAAGCGTCTATCTGTACTATCCCTAAAAAAATTCGTTACTTTGCAACCCAGGCTCCTGCTTCTCTCACATAGAATGTCGTACCACTACCACCTCCTGTTCTCAAATAAATCGAACCATTCGGCTCAGAAGAGCTAGGTGCTGCTGAACCTGAAGTCACAGTAGCTGTGGTTCCGCTTACGCTTAAACTTCCAGAAATATCTACAAGTAAAGTATCGAGTGATATTTCGGCTCCAGATTCTAATACGATGTTGGATAGCGAAGAGGCGTCAATTAACAAGGTTGAGGGCAACCCTAAACTGAACTGATCAAGCCCAATCGTTGCCATAACATTCCCGTTGCCCTGTGCAAAGGAAAGCGAATTGTCACCTCCGAACTTTGTAGACTGTACTAATACTATCCCATCAGCAGTGATTTCAACACGATCACCGCTACTTAATGTTTTCAAACTTCCGATTGCATAAACATTTGTCCCCGCGATATCCCCCGCCTTCGTCAGCGCCCAGCCGGTCGTTCCTGGGTCCGTGATGTTGAAGCTCGCGTCCACCGTCCCGTCCCAGTTCCCGCTCTTTAAGATCCCCGTGTCCGCTGTGATCCCGTCCAGCTCTATCGTGAGCTGGGAATGAACGCCCTCGCGCGACACTCTAAGTATAATCTCTTCGTCCACGTTCACGATGAAGCGCTCGAACGTCCCGACGATATCCTCTCCGCTGCCCGTCCGAAACCGTCCGTCCTCGCCTACATACCATTGCACAACATCTTCGTTATATCCCCCCATCAGCGCAATGGTGTCATTCTCGCCAGCTTTCAGCTCATGCCTGGCATACCGCACGCCCGTGAAGTTCAAGCCCGGCGCGCCCTCGCCCAGCCGGATCTCGCCACCGTCATCGAGTATAATCAGATCGTGTTGGGAACGTGACATTATTATACCCCACCTTGAACAATGACAACAAGCCCGGTCATGTCCGCTACACTCGAGCCGGTTGGAACAGCCAGGCTTACTTCCACAACATACAATCGGTCGTTCGTCAAAGCGCTGATATCAATTGTGGTCACGCTGTCTTCCGTCGTCCCGCTATAGCTGGTATTGTTCCCCGTCGCAGTGGCGTTTCCACCTCCCCCGCCGCCTACGAGCTGCGTGATTTCCGTCTTTACGCCCCACGTCGCCGCACCTGTTCCTACCTTTGCACGCGCAACGGTTATGAGATTCTTATCGATTGCACGTTTGCGGAAGATCGCCCTTCGCTTCTTTTTATACGCCATCGCACTTTCCGACCAAGTGACCATCGCAGCGACTTCGCTACCAGCGGCGGCAGCTGCTTCCTTCTCATCGGAAATCAAAATATAAGACTGTCCATTCTTGAGATCCGTATCGAGCTTCGCTATCCCCAGCCCGTCGTCCTTCACTTGCAGCTTACTCGAGCCGTCCAGATTGATTGTCGTGTCATCCGTCGCGGCGAGCGCAATCTTCCCCGCTATCACGCCGCCATCCTTAATTCCCAGCTCGCCCCCGACTTTCTGCTCGAGCGTGGTGCCGTCAACAACATCCACGTTCAGCTTCGCCTTTGTGATCCCATCGTCCTTCACGCGGAACACCTTCGTCCCAGTTGCCGCGCTCGCTTCGAGTGTCGAGCCATCGACTGCCCCTGCTTGTATGGCATCGCCCGGGATGACATCGTCCAGTGGAACCCCATTGACGCCCTCGAAGAAAGCCACGAGCGTGTTCCGCAGGCGTATAATAAAATTGTTAGAGCCATCGCCGGTGTTATCTGCAAAATTTTGATGCCCTCTTGGAACATCATCACCATCAGGCCATACTCCTGCATTTATCCAGTCACCAGAACCTTGTCGTGCCATAGTTTACCTTTTCTTAAATGTTCACAAAAGCATGTTTACATCACATCGACCGAATTCGAACCACCAGGAAACCTGACGGTGTCCTTCGACTTGAAGGCAAACACCGGGCCTTTATAACCTACGCTCTTGCCGTACAAAGCCAGGAGAATCTCCTGCCCTTCCTGGTAATGGACATTATATTGAAAGCCCGGCGCATCTCTCCGTGGTATCAAAATTAATCTATCCGTCTCATGGAGATTCAAGCCCGGACTGATGTCCGCCAACGTCTCGCCTGCGATATACTGAGAGTAATCGAGTTCGCATCGATAGCCCCAACCCTGAAACCTCGACGCACTCCTGTTCCTGTATAATTCGTGTATGAGTTGCAGCACTTGAAAATATTCTCTCAGCCCATCCTTTTGCGTACGCGGCAGGTCGATCACCCACCCATCGATGTAGGCAAACTGCGAATTCGTCGGCGTTCCCAATGACCATACATCGACAGTGATCTTCTTCGCTGTGTTGTCGATGGCTGTGATTTTCCCATAGGATTCCTTGCCTACTCCGCTTACCACGTTCCACGAGCGAAGGCGCTGGCCGGCTTTGAACGCGCTGAGATCCGGCGCTCCACCGAATGTCACCGAATCGCTTGTGAACGTCGTCGATGAGCTGCTGAAGAGCGCGGTCTGGTGCACCACCAGCAACCTCGGCGTTCCTACGCCGTTTATTATTTTTGTTGATTGTATCATGTTACGAAGGCGATATCGTCGGCTTTGGTATTTTTTCTTCCAGTATACGCAGCTCTGTCGTTTCGTTCGTTACGTTGATGCGCGCCTGTTTGATGAGGAACCTCGACCCCATCGGCACGGTCGCCGGCTTCTTCATCCAGCTTACTCCATCACCCACCCGGTATTCAATCCCTTTCACCGACACTCGCACCGGCCGCTTCGTCAGGAACATCTCCCGCCACTGGTTCTGAAACGTCTGTAAGTCCAGCTCACGACCGAAGAAGGCGAAGACGTCCGTGATGTTGAACGGCTTTTCCACAAGCTCCGATTCCGGCACCACGTCGTTAATGCGGGTCACCGTGCCGCCTGTATTGGAGAAT
>JAKEEG010000087.1 GCA_022616555.1 Ignavibacteriota bacterium
CGAAGACGCATCCGTTCGAGTACCCGGAGTCGGGTCTGTTGAGCGGTCCTCACTTCTCTGGGCTAATCGGTGCAACGCACGCAGATGGCTATACGCTGTTCGCGGAAGGCACAAAGCCGACGATGGGTCTGGAGAGGCTTTCCGAGGAAGGCAAACACAATCCGCTCGATGAGGAAATTAAGGCGGCAATCAAAGCCGGTAAGGTGGGGGAGCTGTTCGAGACGGGTCCGATTAAGGATGCGACCGAGATGAAAGCTGAAATGGTGGAGTTTACGGTCACAGACAAATACCCGATGGTTTCCGCTGTGGCGATGATCGCGCCTAGCCCCGACTGGTTTGCCGGCGTGGCAAACGTTAACCTGATGGAAAACGGGAAGTGGGTGCAGACGAAGACTATCGAATTATACGCGTTCGATTCCGGTGGAGACGACGGCAGGACCTATAAGGCTTCCGATGTCGATACGAATCCCAAGAAGCAGACGATGAAAGCGATGAACCAGCATTTCGTTGTCGATGGTAAGGCTCGCCCGGTTGCAACGCTCACGTTTACGCTGAAGAAGTAACATAAGTATCCGTAGGGGCACAATGTACTATTGTGCCCCTGCGTTAGTATCGTCGCCCTGCTCTACGCTTCCACGATGACCTTGAATCCGCCGGTGACCATCCTCTTCAGGTCGAAGGGCATTTTGTTTGCATACTTCGGATCGTTCATCGCCGGGTCTTGCATAACTTTTGTGTTCACACTGTCGCGATGCGCCCGCGATTTATACACAATGAACGAGAATATCACCGTTTCGCCTTTCTTCGCTTTCACAGTCTTAGGGAATTTCGCCCCCCACTTCGGGTTAAGGTCATCGCCGACACACTCAAAGTATTCTAGCGCGCCGTACTTTTTCCAAAGTTTAGCCCCTAGCGCCGCCATTTGGCGATATGCTTTCAGGTTCTTTTTCTTTACAGGAATTACATAGCCATCTACATAGCTCATAGGTTGATCCTCCGTATGAATGAAATGATTGTAAGAAATTACGGTTCGCCCGCTGTGCCTTCCACTTTGCATTTTTGGATCGCGTCCTCCACTTTTTCCGCAGGCAGTTTCTTCCGGTACAAAACCAGATAGACAGAGATAATAATCAGCATTGTAGCGATAAGCATTTCGCTCGTCAGCGCTTCGTTGGCGAATGTCCACCCGACAATCATCGCGACGATGGGATTCACGAATGTATGTGTGGAGATGCGCGTGGCGGTGGTGACCGTCAGCAGCCATGTGTAGGCGGAGAACGTGATAATCGAGCCGAAGAGAATCAAATACGCCAATCCAAGCCACGAGCGCAGCGCGACCTGCGAGAAGCTAAATGTTGTCCACTCGCCCAACAAATAGCTTGTGATAACCAGGAACACCCCTCCGCTGAACAACTGCAAACCGCTGGTGATGAGCGGCGAGCGCGGCAGTTGTGCGACACGCGCATACACAGCGCCGGACGCCCACGAGCATGTGCCAATGAGTATTGCGATGGACCCAAGCAGACTGTCGTTCTCAACATCGAATCCCTGCGGCACGACAAGCACGGCTATGCCGGCAAGCCCAAACAACATTCCCAGCGCCGTGCGTTTACCCATGCGGCCTTCCTTGGTCACTAGCGGTTCAAAGAGCGCAAGGAGGACTGGCTCCGAGGCGATCAGCAACGCCGCTACGCCCGAGGGTACAGTCTTCTGCGCCCATGCAAGCACGCCGTGACCGACGAGGAAGAATAGGAATCCAATGAGCATCAAGGACGGCAATTCCTTTTTTGTGGGATTCGCCCCGCCGCGCAGGCGTCCCCACGCGTACAGCGCCGTGCCCGCAGTCAGTGCCCTCATGCCCATCATCATAAACGGCGGGATGGTTTCAATCGCGTATTTAATAGCGAGGTACGTGGTACCCCACACGAAGTAAATCGCAAAAAATGCCGCGAGGAGTTTCACTCTATTGGGTTGATCGGAAGTCATAACAACAGTGCTAGAAAAGTAAAACCGGGAAACATACCATAACCAATGATAACGTTTTTTTGTTCCGGATTCTGTAATGATTTTGCCTTGTTATCTCAATCATATTTGCGTAACTTATAGTCCCGTCATGTCCAAGCAAAAGCGCAATCTAAAGGGACTTACCGTGCCCGAGTTACAGGAATTCGTCGAGTCCCTGGGCGAGAAGAAGTACCGCGCGCGGCAGATGTTTTCGTGGTTGTATGGCAAGCGCGCGCAGTCGTTCGACGAGATGACGGATATCTCGAAGGATTTTCGCACGCTCTTGCACGAAGCGGCGACAGTCGATAACCTGAAAGTCGCGGCGAAGGAAGTATCTGAGCGCGATGGGACGGTCAAGTTTTTGTTTGAACTCTCCGACGGGCTGAAAATTGAAAGCGTGTTGATTCCGCCAGAAAAAACATCGCCCGCAGCGGAAAAGCGCCTGACGCTCTGCGTTTCCACGCAAGTCGGATGTCCGCTGGATTGCAAATTTTGCGCCACCGGTACGATGGGTTTCCTGCGCAATCTCACCGTCGGCGAGATTGTCGACCAGGTGATTCAGGCGCAAAACCGAAGCCCGAAACGCATCACGAATCTTGTATTCATGGGCATGGGCGAGCCGATGTTGAACTATGAGAATGTGATGAAGTCTGTGGAGATTATCCGTGCGGAGGATTCGTTCCACATCGGCGCGAGACATATTACGATTTCCACAGCCGGGTACGCGGATAAAATCAGGCAGATGGCGGACGAAGGCAGGACGGTCAAGCTGGCGCTTTCGCTTCACTCGCTGGACAACGCGAAGCGCGCAGAGTTGATGCCGATCACCAAAAAATATGGCGTCTCCGAGCTGATGGACGCGCTGAACTACTATTATAAGAAAACGCGCAATCGCCCAACGTTCGAATACATCTTGTTTGATGGCTATAACGACACGGAGCAAGACGCGCAGCTGTTTATTAAGATATCAAAGCGGTTCCCCTGCAAAGTGAATATTATCCCGTTTCATTCGATTGAATTTACCCACCCATCCGGTTTTGCGAAGACGCTGAAGCCTTCGCCGCGCGCGCGGGTTGAGCAGTTCGTCGAACAACTGCGGAAAGCGGATATTACCGTCATGGTGCGAAGCAGCGCGGGCGAGGATATCAACGCCGCCTGCGGCCAGTTGGCGGTGGAAGAAGAGAACAGCAGGAAGGGTTCGCGTGCGGTTCAAAGCAGGAAAACAGAAGCGGCACCGATAACCAATTAACTCATGCATTTCAAGTAAATCATATTGTATTTAGAGTGAAAATGAATGGTAACCTCCCCGTCCCGACAGAAAACGTCGGGACACCCCTCCTTTGTCAGGAGGGGAAAAGCATTGCGCAACCCTTTTTTTGTCCCCCTGTAAGGGGGACGCGGCTCGTTTTTTGAGCCGCAGGGGGTTTCCTTTATCTAATAATTTACAAGATTCATTTATTGAAACTGCACACATAACCAATAACGAGTTTTCATAGTATGCGTATTATTCTCTTCGGACCTCCGGGTGTCGGCAAAGGCACACAAGCGAAATTACTCTCAGAGGAATTCAGCGTTCCGCATATCTCGACGGGCGACTTGCTCCGCGCCGCCGTTAAGAACCAATCCACACTCGGCAAAAAAGCGCAGGAATATATGGATGCGGGCAACCTTGTTCCGGACGACGTCATGATCGGGCTGATCCGCGAAATTCTCAGCTCGCCGAAAGCCAAGCGCGGGTTCATCCTCGATGGATTCCCGCGCACCGTTCCTCAAGCCCAAGCGCTCGATACAATGCTGAGTGGATTGGGATTGAAACTGGATGGTGTTATCAGCTTGCGTGTTGAGCACGAAGAGGTCATCAAACGGTTGAGCGGCAGAAAGATGTGCCGCACGTGCGGGCGTATTTACAGCACCCAGCAGTTGGAAATCATCGATATGCCGACGAAGTGCCAGGATTGCGGCGGGGAGCTTTTCCAACGCGAAGACGACGACGCTGAGACAGTCCGCCATCGTCTGGAAGTGTATGTGAAGGAAACCAAGCCGCTGAAAGATTTCTACCGCGAGACTGGGCGATTCATCCAGATCGACGGCATGCTGGAAGTGCCGTTCGTCCACAAGACGATCCTCGATATTGTGTACAAAAGCAGAAATGGCAAAGATTAGTGTCATTCCAAAAAAGTAAGCCTGTAGCTTTTAGATTAAGGAAACCCCCTGCTCGCTGCGAAACGCTCGCGTCCCCCTTAGTTAGGGGGACAAAGCGTTTTTACGCAGGGCCTTTTCCCCTCCTGACCAAGGAGGGGTGTCCCGACCTGCCGGCAGGCAGGGGTTTTTTGTCGGGACGGGGTGGTTGCTTTCATCCCAAGTTCTTACACATTAGTAATTGTTTGAACCAAAAATAGTTTGAGAACAATCATCCATCCTTGTCTCACGCTGCCTCGAGTATGGAATTGATGAAGCCGTTTGCACCGCGTCCGCTGACTGCGGACACACCTCCCTACGTTATTGCGCACCGCGGAATTTCCGCACTTGCCCCTGAAAACACGATCGCGTCGTTCCGGCTTGCCGCCGAAATTCCGGGCGTTGATATTATTGAACTCGACGTCCGTCTTACGCGCGACGAAGAAGTGATCGTTCTGCACGACCGCACGCTCCAGCGCACTACGACGGGCAACGGCGCGGCGCGCGGATATACGCTCGCGGAACTTAAGCAATTCGACGCCGGTTCGTGGTTTCATCCGCGATTTGCCGAAGAGCGCATCCCGACGCTGCGAGAAGTTCTAGATGTCGTGGGCACAAGATGTTGGTTGGATATCGAAATGAAGTCCGACCTGTTTCATCGCGAGCCGGAGGGTTTGTTGGAGCGCCGTGTGTTGGAGACCGTGAAAGAAGCCGGGTGCGCAGACCGCGTGATGTATTCGTCGTTCGACCATCACCTCGTTGCGAACCTGAAGCGCATCGAGCCTGCGGCAACGACAGCAGTCATCTATAGGATTTACCGCGACTTCGGCAGGCTGCCCTCGAAGCTGCTTCGCCGGGCCGGTGCTTCGGTTTTTGTCTGCTCGAAAATGGACCTCAACCAGGCAATCATTCGTGACGTGCGAGAACACAACATCCCCATGTACGTCTATACGTTGAATTCTCTTACAGACGTGCAAAATATTATGAAGATCGGGGTGCAAGGGATTATTTCAGACGAAGCGAGCGCCATTGTGTCCGTCGTCAAACAATCGTAGTGAGCAATATCAATCCCAAATGCAATTTTGTGTTATCCTGCAGACTTACAGTTGTAATTTGAACAAAGCTACGCTATCTTGTGTAACACTATTAGGAGGATTTGTATGAAACTGTTTCGTTTGACCTTATTGTTTTCGACTCTTTCGTTGTTTGCCGGTGCGCAGATTGCCAACGCGCAGGATGACATCGGAAGCCAGCTATCGAAGGTCTCAGGTGAGAATGCCCCGAATTATCTCTCGCCATTTCTGTCGGGTTTGGGTGCCGACCTCAATAGCGGCATTTATCATTCTGCCGATCTTCATAGTGTCCTCGGTTTTGATATCGGCGTCAAGTTTACCAGTATTCTTGTGCAGGACGATGACAAGATGTTTGATTTCGTAATGCCTGATCAAATACAAACTATTTTTGGTACACTCCAAGCCGGACAAGATTACGACAAAATTATTTCAGGGTCGCCGACGTTACTAGGGGGGGAGACGGGCATCGATGTGAAGGTTAAAGACACTTCTCCAAATGTGCCGGCGAGAGGTCAAACAATTTTTTCAACCCCTCCGGGGTCCAATTTAAAACTTGTTCCGCTCATTGTCCCACAGGCTTCGGTCGGGTTGCCGTTTGGTATTGAAGTGACCGGCAGGTTCATCCCCACTGTCAGTTTGGGCGACGTTGGCAAAGTCAATTTCCTCGGGTTCGGCCTTCGTCACGACATTGACCAGTACATTCCCGTTCCCTTGCCAATCGACATTGCAGCACACTTCATGACGCAGAGCCTCACATTTAGCGATAAGGATGACAAGAAAATTCTTTCTGGGAGCGGCACGGCATTCGGCCTCGAAGTCAGCGCCAGCGCGTTGATCTTTACGCTCTACGGCGGCTTGCAGCTAGAGAGTTCTTCGTGGGATATCGAGTCGTACGAATACACAGACGAGTCAAGCGGTACGCCAGTAACGGTGCAAATCCCCGGTTTTTCCGTCGATGGAAAAAACAAGTCGCGTTTCCATGCCGGTGTGCGGTTTATTCTCGCGGTGATTAACATCCACGCGGATTACTCGTTTGCCAACCAGCCGGTTATTACTGCCGGTTTAGGGATTTCGTTCCGTTAAGCTATTATGGAGCGCATCAATCATTATTGATGCGGTTCGAAAAGGCCGTTGCACTCCGAACGGGTCTTTCTTATATTATCCCGTCTCATGTTGAACATGAGACGGGATTTCTTTTTTCACAAAAGCGCTATGTCTCAAATCCTTCGAATCGTATTCCCAATTATCTTCCTCGCGTTTGCGTGCGATATCCGTAACAACCCGGAAAAAAGTCCGGCCGAGTTGTTTGAAAACGGAGTAGAGCAGTTCAACGCGCAATCGTACCAGCAAGCTGAAGCACAACTTGTACAGGCATTAAGCAAGTTTGAACAGCTGGACGACGGAAGCCAAGCCGCACGTGTGGGGGGCTATTTGGGACAAATCAAACTGATGCGGGGCGAGTACCGCGCTGCTCTGGACCAATTCCAGTCGGCAATCCAACACAGCCGCCGCGCGAATGATTTTCGCGCTGAGGCACACTTGAATATGCTTCTGGGCGAAGTGTTTCTCGAGCGCGGCGAATACGCCAACGCCCTTGAGCGTTTCCGCGGAGCGTTTTCGTATTACTCGGCTTTCGGTGACCGCAGCGCTTCGGCACAGATCGAGATGCGCATGGCGTCCGCAAGCAAACGTGCGGGAGAGTTGGAACAGGCGTTATCGTTATACGAGAGAGCCTACGGTTATTACAGCAACGCCGATGAGAGTCCGCTTGCCAAGGCGCGGGCGCTTGCCGGTGTGGGAGAAATTTATGCGCTCCAGGGGCGGCACGAGGAAGCACTTAATTCGTTTACGCAGTCGTTTACAGCGGCCGGCTCCGACGACCCGGTGCTCGAAGCGACCTTGCGAATGCGCGCAGGCCTCTCTTCCTATGCACTCGGGAGATTGAACGACGCGCTGGAACAGTACCGCCAATCGGCCAACATACTACGCTCGAAAGGCATTGCCCGAAGCCTGGAAAGTCTTGTTCTGTTCTACATCGGTAACACGTATTACCACAACGGACTTTACGAAGACGCGAAAGGATATTATGCACAGGCGTTGTCGGTAGCGCAAAGCGGGAACGACCGAATTGCCGAGAACTATAATATCCTTGCCTCATTGCGCTGCGACGAACAGCTTATCAGGTCCGCAATAACGCAGGAAGGCGTGGAAGAGCTTGTAGATTCCTATCGGGCGGTTGCGGAAGGATTCCGGGCTTGCGGCCATCGCACGGGCGAGGCGTACGCCCGAAGCCAGATGGGGAGGCTGTACGTGGTGTTGCAGGATACCGCTCGCGCGCGCGAAGCGTATGCGTCTGCAGTCGAGTTAAATGAATCGACTGCCGGTGAATATGTCCACGACGAGTTTCACCGGCCGTATGTCTCGGAGCTTGGCATCGAGTCCGACAAAGCGCGCTGGTACAGCGCGTTGGCGCAGTTGTTTCTGAGCGAGAATAAGTTGGAAGAAAGCCTTGGTGTGCTCGAGCGCAGTGTCGGCAAACGATTCTTCGATAGGTTGTTTCGCGCTGCAGTGAATGCGCGACATCCGCAACTGCAAGCAGAAGTGCAGAAGACGAGGGAAATGCTGCGGGAGGTCGAGTTGCTGGAAGTCGAATGGTCGCGCGCGTTGTCATCCGGTTCGGACCCTGAGAACCGGAGCCTGGTAACATCGCTGCAAGAGGAAATCGACCGGCTCAAAAACGAGACCCGGCAATCGGCGCTTCGCATTATTGAACAGCATCCTAACTACGAGCCTTTGGTCGGAACCGGGAGCTTCTCCATTGCTGAAATTCAGAAATTGATTCCCCGCGGCACCGTTGTGCTCAGATTTCTCCCAACGGATGAACAATTGTACATTCTTGTATTGACAAGAACCCGGCTTGCCGTGCGAACCTCCCCGGTAAAACGCAGTGCCCTTCTCGGGTCGGTAAGCGAGTACATGCGCTTGCTGAACGACCCCAACGTGTATGCAGGCGCCGCCGGGGCGGCGAGCGTGCCGTTTATGACGCGGTTCAGCATTCTTGCCAGCCAGCTGTATGACCAGATGCTGAGGCCGGCAGAGGCTCTCTTTGAACGTAACCTGCTCATCGTGCCGGGTTGGGAGTTTGAGAATTTTCCTTTCCACGCAACGGAGCGGCAGGACGCAAAGGGAGGCGTGCAGTACCTTGTCGAGGTATCGTCCGTGGATTACCTGCCGAGCCTCGCGTCGTTAGCCTACCGAACAGCGCAGTCCGCCCGCACACGGGATGTGCTTGCGCTGGGCAATCCCACGGGCAAAAATTGGTCAATAGACTACGAGCTGCGCGACGTGCGAAGCTTTTACAGAAATGCGAAAATTTTTATCGGGTTGGAAGCGTCGTGGAAGAATTTAACCGAGACGCGCGGGGATATTGTTCAACTTTCGACGGAATTTGGAAAAATGCTGGCGACCCAGCCGCTCGGCATGTTTGTGCTCTCCGGCGGGGAGACCGTGGGCGAGACTCGCGAAATCGCTTTTGAGCGGTTGACGGATATTCCGGCGTTTCCCGTTGTTTTTTGTTCGAACCAGCTCGTGGAAGGCGAAGGGCTTTCAGCCGCAAACGCGCTGCTGCTGCGCATCAACGGCACTTCGGACGTGTTCCTCAACAGTTGGTACGCGGACCGCAAGGCGGCAAAATTTTTCAGCGAATACTTCTACACCCATCTTTCCAACGGGCTTGCTGTGGGCGACGCGTACCGGCAAGCGCTCCTCAACATGATCCGCAACAAGGATATTAACCATCCGCGCTCATGGGCGCAGTTCTTTCATTATGGAACGGGATGAGGGTAAGGGCGAAGGACGAAGTGTGAAGGGAGAAGTGCTGGTGAGACGTTTGCGATGAGTTGCAGGAATATAAAGGCGAAGAGTTAAAATACTACGACGAGCCGTCTGAGGCGAGATTTTTTTCTTGGGCGATGTGCATCACAGTTGTACAGCGTTGATTTGCTACTGTGATTTGCTTTTTTTGTTAAAGTATTTTAATATGGTGACGGAGACTCAGCTGATGAATGAATCCACCTCATACGAATCCCGACCTTAAGCAGATGTTTTGAAAGAACATCTGTTTCAGAGAGGGATTTTTTGTTGGTGATAAAGTCTCGTAAAAAAATATTGATAGAACTATGAAATTTGTTGCACGAATAAGCATAATACTAACGTTACTTGGACTCGGTTCTTGCAAAGACGGTCCGCCAAGTTCGGCGTGTCGTATTTGCCCAAGGGACTTTCGTGTTACGGACTTCGAACCAGCATGGTCACCGGACGGAACTACCATAGCATTTGTACGTGGAGATAGCTCACCGGCAAAGACAGGTATTTACCTGATTAATTTCGACGGCACAAACATCAGGCTGTGGCATGCAAGTGTCGGTGCGTACACTCCAACATGGTCACCAGATAATCAGTGGATTGCGTTTTCAGACGGTGGACAAATCTTCAAGAAGAAGGTTAATGGTGATAGCCTAACGCAGTTAACATCTGCAGGGGGGAATTATTTCCCCGATTGGAGTCCGGACGGACGTTGGATTGTATTTGATTCAAACAACGAAAGTCCAAACGGAATGAATTTTGTTTGGAGAATGCAACCAGATGGTTTGAATAAAGTCCGAATCAGTTATGAACCTACTCAGGGTGAGGTTCGTATGCCGAGTTGGTCGTTGGATGCAACGAAAATTGCACATATCCGGTATTTCGTTGGTACTTTTTCTTCGGAAATAGTTCTAATGGATTCAAATGGTGCTAATACCCTTCGGCTCACAATAAATAATGCGACTGATACTTACCCCCGTTACTCCCCGGATGGAGCAAAAATTGCATTTACATCACAAGCTGAGAACGGTTATACGCAGATTTGGGTTATCAACTCAGACGGAACAAATCCACAACAGCTTACCACAACACAGGGCTATACGTGCGATTGGTCGCCTGACGGTGAATGGATTGTCTTTACCGATTCGCGCTCAGTGAGCGGCAGGTTGTGGCTGATGCGCAAGGACGGGTCGGAAAAACAACAACTGACGTTCGATGAAGGAGGTGGTTGACATGTGCCAAAGAGCATAAAAATACCGCCGTTGTGCTGAGAACACACCGGCGGTGTACTGCACAAACAAAGCGGCTGCCTTAAAAAACCATGAATGATGTTATCATTCATCGTTACCGTTTTGTTTGTATCTCGTTTCATCATAAGGTACTCATAATCCACAATTTTATCCACTCCCCTCAAGGATGACAGTCATGAAAAAACATTTATTCGTAGTCCAAACACACCTCGTAGTTGTCCTATTGCTTGTTTTGTTCTCGAATTATCAGTTACAAGCGCAATTGAAAGGCGACCTGAGAAGAGAGATTCTTGTCTATATCCAACCTAATGCACTGGCGTTTCCCAGTCTGGAACGCGGCCACATCGGAATCGAAAATCTTCCGCAGGTCTCAACTCCTCTCCGGGAAACATTTACCCGTTTTGGCGTTCAATCTATGGCAAAGGCTTTTCCAAATTTTACGGATGTAGACACAATCAGAACAAGGGAAGATGGTGTGGCCGTGAAGCTCCCGCAATTTTCCCGTATTTTCAAGGTCTATGTAGCAGATGAAGCAGACATCGATTCCGCCGTGAGCGCTCTCTCAAAAATTCCTGGAGTATTGTACGCCCACAAAAACAGCGATGCCCGGCGTAACAGCGACCCGACTTACAGCAATCAATGGCATCTTAAAAACACCGGTCAAGGAGGTGGCACTATTGGAGAGGATATCAAGGCTGAGGAGGCTTGGCAAATCTTCACCGGCAGCTCCTCCATCAAAATTGCCGTTGTCGATGGAGGTGTTGAAACTGGCCACCAAGACCTTGTAGGCAAAGCAACAGGAGATTTGCCAGATTATGAAGATGAGCTTGCTCACCATGGCACACATGTAGCCGGTATTGCGGCGGCAAAGGCAAATAATGGTTACGGCGGCAGGGGTGTGGACTGGAATGCACAAATCCTCTCTGAGATTGTTTTCAACCACGACGGCTTTATGGGCGACGGGCGCGCAGCCCAGGCTATTACCGAAGCGGTCAATGACGGTGCACATATTATTAATCACAGTTGGGGTGGTCCTACGACTCCGACACTTGACGTTGCAATGGCGTATGCTTATAAAATGAATCGCGTCACTGTTGCTGCGATGGGAAACTTCGAGGGAAACTCAATACAATGGCCCGCCGCTTTTGTGCAGGGAGTCATTGCTGTCGGAGCGACTCAGGATAATGGTATCCGCGACCCAGGCTCCAAAACTGGAAATCACATAGATGTTGTGGCCCCAGGCGGGTTTCAAAATTTTGACATTAATGGCAATGCTATTAACAACGCTCACGACATTTGGTCAACTCTGCTTAACAACAGTTATGGCTATGTTGCAGGTACTTCGATGGCTGCGCCCGTAGTATCTGGTATTGCTTCTCTTCTTAAAGGTTATAACCCTAACCTTTACAATGACGACATCGAGAACATCATTAAGCTCTCAGTTGATGATAAAGGACCTACTGGTTGGGACCCCGAGTACGGTTACGGCCGCGTGAACGCCAAAAAGGCGCTTGAGCGTCTCGGCGCAAACAACTCGGGTTATGTTGTCAATCACGCAACATCATCCGGCGGTACTGATCAAGGCGCCTCGAGTAACTACCTGATGACAATTTATGGAGCTCAGGGATTATCCGATGGTGTCTATAATGTCATACGGCACGAAGTCCGGAAAAATGTTACCTTCGCCGCGATAAATTCTCCCGTAGTCTGAGGACGGGGCGTTGCAACAAACGGCTGGGCAAATTTGGGAACCTTGAATTTTGGTTGGGGCTGGTGTGAAGTGGTGCCCGGCACTGTCACATCCACTGGGGCAACATTACGTACTTATGTGTATGAAGTATACGGTTGGGCTGTTCCTAATTTCTTTGGTTGGTATCTTACTACTCCGGGTAACGTTAATTTTGCCTATACGGTCCACGGAATCCCACAGCCTCTTGCGGTCACGATGTCTGGACCAACTTCAATCTATCATCCACAAAAACCTAATGTGGACCAATACACATGGACAGCAAATGTTACCGGTGGAACGCCGCCGTACACGTATGTCTGGAAAAAGAACGGTTATACTGTCGGCACAAACTCACCGACATACACAGAATACCTTTCCTGGAACGGGAACACTTGTGATTACACCCAGTGGACTCTGAGGGTTGATGTCACAGGGGGCGGTTCGGCCTACGCTACGAAAAACGTAACGGAATACAATTCCTGCGATGAAATTGACCCAGCACTACGTGAAAGTGGCGAACAGGTAGCTGTGTTACCGGAAACATTCAACTTGGGTCAAAACTACCCCAACCCTTTCAATCCAGAGACAGAGATCACGTTTGCATTGCCGGAGCCCTCAACAGTGCGGCTCACAGTGCTCGATATTCTCGGTAGAGAAGTTGCGATGTTGGAGAATGGAGCACTTTCTGCGGGCTACAAGTCAATTCGTTGGAATGGTCGCAATGGCAACAACGAGCCGGTCAGTAGCGGAATGTATTTCTATCGGCTTACGGCAGTCGGTGAATCTGGTAAGAGCTTTGTCGAGACGAAAAAAATGTTGATGATGAAATAAGAAATTTCTAGAGCAAATAAAACGCACAAACCCCCAACGATAAGTTGGGGGTTGTGTATTTACTTGCTACTTAATACTTATTACTCACTACTTCAATTCACCTCTGCCTTACCTTTACGCTACCCAAGCCTGCTTCGAGCTCGAACGTCAGCCTTGTCTTTGCTCGTTCGTAATTGTCGGTCTCGTACACGCCCTTTTTCACTCTTTTAAAGCCGTCGTCGATGTCAAACCCGGCAAACCAGTGGTCCTCATATTCGACGCGCGCAGCCGTTTCACGGGGCAGGTAAATCGTTACCGCGCCCAACCCAACCTCGACTTTCACCTTGGCGTCACGCTGTAATTTGCCGCCGAAGTCCAGCTTGTAGGAACCCACTCCGCCGCTGAAATTCATCTTTTCGAAGTTTAAGTTGGCGAGATTGTAGGCGTCGAATTCGCTCACACCCGACTCGATGTCGATGTGTTCGGCAATAACGGGGTTGGGTTCGTCGCATACTAAGTCTGCCGAGCTTGCGCCGGAGGAGATCGAGAGGTTCAACACCTGCAAGCCCGTGAGGTCTATTTCACCCTCGCCCGCACCGAATTCGATTTTGAAATCGATCGGCACGGCGTCGGTAAATTTCAGCATCCACTCGCGCTTGCGGTCATCCTTATCTCGCTTTCCGCCCCACCAGCGGGAGTCGCTATTGTCGGTTTCGATATGCAGTTCGCCGCGGTCCCCGCGCAGTTTGTAATCGACGCGCGGCATGGGGGCGTCTTCATGCTGGCGGAATTCTGCCGCAACGACTTTATCCCGGTCGCCCTTCTTCACGATGATTGTACCAAATGCCGCTTCGATATTCGCCCGCAGTTCTTTTTCGGATGTGAGAGGAATATCCTTGCGGGTTGTTTCCAAAAGAATTGCGGCGAAGACGACGGAAGTCGCCAGCAGCAGGAAAAGGCCGGTGTAAGTCAGGTAGCGTTTCATAATGCAATGGATAACCCGCCTAGGGCGAGCAATTCCTTATTTACATACGGAAAAGCGCGGGTGGAGTTGCAAAACCTTAGTAGTTTCTCAGCTTATCGCGCAAATATTTATAGAGCATTTCACGTGCGCGGAAGATATGAGCTTTCACAGTGCCAAGCGGAAGGTGCAATAAATCGGCGATTTCTTGATAATCCTTTTCTTCGGTGTGTCGTAAAATAATCACTTTCCTATATTTGGGAGGGAGGGAGTTAATCGCGTCTTCGAAGAGATTTTTTTTCTGTCGTTCAATCATCTCCCTGTCGGGTTCGTAACTGGAATCCGGCACCTCGAAGGTAAATTCGCTATCAGCGGATTCGATCGGCTTATTAATGGAAAAAGTCGAGAGCTTTTTTCGGCGGATGTAGTCGATACAGTTATTCGTCGCTATTTTGTAAAGCCACGTGGAAAACGCGTATTCGTTATTGTAGCTAGAAAGCGACATGAACGCTTTAATGAACGCTTCCTGCACAAGGTCTGCTACCTCGTCCTTTTCCCGCACCATCCGGTAAATAAGATTATATACGGCGTCGTGGTGCTTTTTCTTGAGTCTCTCGAAGGCTTGTTGCTTTCCGGCAAGGGCGTCCTGAATCAGACGCGAATCCTCCTCTCGCGACTCGGCACGCTTTGGGTCGACGATGACGGGGGGTGTAGTCTGAACAACGTGGCGGGAAGAGCTATGTTTCTTTTTTGATGGGGGCATTAGTGCGATGTACACCTGCGGCGGGCGCCGATGGTGTATGAACCTTCGGACGGCCTAGCGTGTTAAGTATAATGAAAAAATGTGAGAGCCGCAACGTTGCAAAACGCCGCTTATTTCTGTATGTTGAGGAAACTTGCAGAGTTTTTTGAACACCGGTTCTCCGTATGCTCATCACGTTTGAAGGTCTCGATTTTTCGGGAAAGTCTACACAAATCAAATTGCTTGCCGACCGGCTGAAGCAGGAGCGGCATGAGGTATTGGTGCTGCGCGAGCCGGGTGGAACGTCTATAGGCGAGAAGATCCGCACTGTACTGCTGGATACGAAATCGACGGGCATGACGGCTGCTGCGGAGTTCCTCTTGTACTCCGCGAGCAGGTCCCAGCTTGTGGAGCACGTGATGAAGCCAGCCCTGGCGTCTGGAACGGTTGTTCTATGTGACCGGTTTTATGACTCATCCACCGCATACCAGGGATGGGGCAGGGAATTGCCTCTGGATATTGTAAAGGCGATTAACTATCTGGCAGGCGGCGGCTTGGTACCGGATGTTACGTTCTTTATCGATATTCCGCTGCACGAGGTCGAGCGAAGAATTGCGGAGCGCGGAGAGGGAAAAGACCGCATCGAGTCGGGTGGGCATGAGTTTTACGAGAAGGTATTGAAGGGCTACAAATCTCTGATGGCCGAGCACAAACGTTTTGTCGTCATCGACGGCATGAAGTCGATTGAGGTTATTCATGACGCCATTTGGAAAGCTGTGAGCGCAAAGTTGAACAAACGAGTAATACATTAATCTTTTTGTGGAGAGGATTGTTATGCAACAACGGAGACTACAGGCTGTTGTCATCCTGTGCACGTTTATCGCCGTGTTGTCCGCCGGTTTTTACAGTATCGGTGACGGCGACATGTTACTCAAGATTCACCGTGGAATCGATCTCTTTGGGAAAGTGTATAAAGAGGTTGCAGCGAATTATGTCGATGAAGTCGACCCGGACGAATTTATGCGCGCCGGCATCGACGGCATGCTGAAGACACTCGACCCGTACACAGTGTACATCGGTGAAAAAGATAACGATGAAATCGACCTTGTCACTACCGGCAAGTACGGCGGCGTGGGCGTTACCATCGGCGTGCGCGATGGAATGATCTTTGTCGTTGATTTGATCGATGGCTTTTCTGCCGCCAAGCAGGGCATCCAAATAGGCGACCAGATTCTTGAAATCGACGGCAAGTCGATTACGGGCTGGAGGCTCGACGAGATACGGCAGATTGTTCGCGGCGCGCCGGGCACGGACATCAGGATGAAAATTGAACGTGAGGACGAACCACAGCCGCTGGATTTTGTTCTCGTGCGCGAAGAAATTTCCGTCAAGAACATCGCCTACACGGGGTATATCGAACCGGGCATCGGATACATCAAGCTCGAACGGTTCTCGCGCTCTGCCGGAGACGACATGCGCCAGGCCATCAAGGAACTGCGCGTGAAGGGAACGCTGACAGGGCTCGTATTGGATATTCGCGACAATCCCGGCGGATTGCTGGACGTCGCTGTCGATATCTCTGCCAAATTCCTGCCGGAAAGCAGCCTTGTCGTTTCGACACGGGGACGCAAAAGCGACAGTCAGCGCAAATATTATTCCACAGAAATCCCGATGTTGCCCGACGTCCCGCTCGCCGTGCTTGTCAACAACAACAGCGCCAGCGCCAGCGAGATTGTCGCAGGGGCGATTCAGGATTTTGACCGTGGCATTATCGTCGGAACGCGCACATACGGCAAAGGGTTGGTGCAGACCATCACGCGCCTCTCTGAAGCAACATCGTTGAAGATGACCACCGCGCGCTATTATACCCCGAGCGGCAGAAGCATTCAGGAAATCGACTACTCGCACCCGCTGGAAAACGGGGAGTACGCCACCATGCCGGACAGCTTGCGCAAGGTATACCACACCGCGCACAACCGCGAGGTGAAAGAAGGCGGCGGCATTGTGCCGGATTCCGTAGTCAGCAGCCCTGAACCGAGCCGGTTGTATCAGGAACTGCAGCGCAAGGCGATGTTTTTCAAATACGCCAACCGTTATGCCAGCAAACAGAAATCGCTGCCGGAGAATTTCGAGGTCACAGACGCTATCCTGAAGGATTTTGAAGCGTTTCTCAGCGAGCGCAAGTTCGAGTTTGTCGGCGAAGCAGAGTTGAATCTGCGTGAACTGCGCGAGACGGCGCAACAATACGGTTACGGCAAAGAATTTTTTGATCACATCGATGAGTTAAGCGCGCTAGCAGCAAAGGAGAAGAACACCTCGTTCCAACGGAATAAGAAGGAAATTCAGGTTGCGTTGAAAGCGGAAATACTCGACAGGCTTGGCGGCGACAAAGCCCGCATCGAAAGCACCATGCGCGATGATAGCCAGTTAAAGACTACCGCGGCATTGTTGAAAAACAGGAGGGTCTATACCGCGCTGTTGGGCGAGAAGGAAAGATAAGTCTCAAGCTTTGAATGGAAAAAGCCCGACTTCGGTCGGGCTTTTTAATTTACGCCTCAAACAACTGCAGCTGCGGCAGGGATTCCTTCACTCGTCTCACGATGTATTCGAAATCTTCTTTCCGGTTCACGAAGTCCAAATTATCGCTGGGGATGACAAGCAGCGGCCCTATCTTGTAGCCGGCTATCCATTCTTCGTACAGGCGATTGAGCTGCTCCAAGTACGAGCGTTGGATGCCTTGCTCAAACTCCCTTCCGCGCCGGGTGATTTGCTTCACCAGCGTATCCACGCTGGCTTGCAGGTAAATCATCAAATCCGGAGGCTTGAGGTATTCCATCATCACGTGGAAGAGCGAAACGTAGTTCTCGTAATCGCGGTCGGTCATGTTGCCGATGTCGTGCAAGTTCCGGGCAAAAATCTCCGCGTCTTCGTAGATCGAGCGGTCTTGAATCACCGACGAATCGCCTTCCACGATCAGCTTATGGCTTTTGAAACGGTTGGCAAGAAAATAAATTTGCAGATGGAACGACCACCGTTTCATGTCGCCATAGAAGTCGGAGAGATAGGGGTTATCGTCCACCGATTCGTAATAGGGTTTCCAGCGGAAACGCTCGCCTAACATACGCGTGAGCGACGATTTGCCCGCGCCAATGTTACCCGCTACTGCGACAAAGACCGTGCCTTTTTCCATGCGTTCAGTGAATGAGCGTGAAAGAAGAGAAATGCCGATTCAATATATTGGAAGGCTGGATGAAATACAAGTTACCGCTCAAAAAAAGGGGGAACGCACTGCGTTCCCCCTTTTGACAATTGTCAAAACCATACAGGTGCTTACTTAAACGCAGCGACCGCCTTCTCAACGCTGTCGTGATGGTCGAAGACGGTAATCAACTTCGTAACGATGAGCAGGCTCTCGATTTTATCCGAGGCGCGCGCGATTTTAAGGTCGCCGCCCGAGTTGCGGATTGTCGTCAGGCTGCCGATGAGCATGCCCAAGCCGGAGCTGTTCATGAACTTTACTTCATGGAGGTCGATAACAACTTTATTTTTTTTCGTTTCGATGAGCTTGTGGAGCTCGTCGTTGAGCGCGGTGGCATCAGGTCCCCCCATCACATTCCCTTTCAACTCAATGACCGTGACGTTGTTCATATCCTTGGTTTTGAGTTTCATAAGCCGCTCCTGCCCAGTGAATGTAAAAAAAGATGTGAAGAAAAACGTGTTCGGCGAAACGCCCTTATTTAGTTGTTTTTTGCCGTAAAGTCCAGTCCAAAACGATGGCACTGGCGATATAGATTGTTGAATAGGTGCCGGCAATCGTCCCAACCACCAACGCGAATGAAAACCCTCGTGTGACCTCGCCGCCTCCAAGGAGAAGGACGAGCAGTACGGAAAAGATCGTACCGTTGGTGACAATTGTGCGATTAAGCGTGTCGTTCAAGCTGCGGTTAATTACTTCGCCCAGAGAGAGAGTCCGGTAAATTTTCAGGTTTTCGCGTATGCGGTCGAAGATGACAACGGTGTCGTTCACCGAAACGCCGACGAGGGTGAGGAACGCGGCGACCACCTCCAGCGTAATTTCCATGTTCAGCCACGCAAACACTCCATCCAGGATCGACATCACGCTCAGCGTCACAAGCACGTCGTGGAACAATGCAGCCACCGCACCGACGCCGTAAATAAATTTGAAGCGAATCGCAATGTACCCGAGGATCGCCACCAGCCCGGCAATAATTGCGTAGAGCGCTTTGGTGCGCATCTCGTCCCCGATTTTCGGGCTGATGCCATATTGCCTCTGGACAGTAAATTTGGTATCCGATAAGTTGGTTTGGATCGCGTTTTTAATTCTATCCCCGACTTCAGTATCTACGCCCTTTTCAGTGGTGCGAATGAGGATGTTTTGGTCCGAGCCGAACGTTTTGATCTCGCTCTGGCTCATACCGATTGAGCCGAGCGCAGTGCGGATCTCACTGATTTCGACCGGTTGTTCAAATTGAAGCAAGACCTCAGTTCCACCGCGGAAGTCGATGCCAAAGTCAATGCCTCTAACAAACAAGGAAACGATACCCGCCGCGATAATCAAGAGTGACAAAACGTACATTGTACGTCGTGGTTTCAGGAAGTCGATATTCGTTTTCTCAAAAAAACGCATTTACATCCTCATAGAAGTCTAATAAGATTAACCAAAATTCGGGCTTATATTACGGTCTGTGAGCAGGTTGAAGATCAACCGCGTAATCAACAACGCGCTAAACATCGTTGCCGCAATGCCAATCATCAGCGTCAAGGCAAAACCTTGCACGGGCCCCGAGCCGAATTGGTAGAGGATCAAGCCCGTTAAGAACGTCGTGATGTTGGAGTCCAAAATAGCGCTGAACGCTTTATCGTACCCCGCATCGATGGCGGCGCGCAATGTTTTACCGCCAGCCAGTTCCTCACGCACGCGCTCATTGATGAGTACGTTCGCGTCCACTGCCATACCGATCGTAAGAATAATGCCCGCGATGCCGGGCAGAGTGAGCGTTGCCTGGAAGCCCGCAAGCACCCCAAGAATAAACAACATATTGAAGACCAACGCTATATCCGCAACACTACCCGCTGTGTTGTAATAGACTACCATGAAAAGAACGGTGAAGAGAAGTGCCACCGTTGTCGCCGTCAGTCCGGAGCGGATGGAGTCTTCACCGAGCGATGCACCAACAGCGCGTTGCTCGACAATGTCAACGGGAGCGGGCAGTGCGCCTGCGCGTAACACGATCTCCAGCAATCTTGCCTCTGCAGGAGAATCCAACCCGGTGATGCGCGACCTTCCGCCGACAATTTTCTGTTCCACATTCGGAGCGGAGAATATCGAATTATCCATCGCAATCGCGATGCGTTTGTTGATGTTCGCACCGGTGATCCGTGCCCACTCGCTTGAGCCTTCAGAGTTCATTTCCATGTTCACGATTGGGCGATTGTTCTCCGGGTCAACGCTGGCACGCGCATCGACGATGACTCCGCCGGTAAGTTCAGGTTGGCTTCGTACGCCGTACAAATTGTAAAAGTTAATGCCCTGGTCATTTTTTATAGGTTTTGCCGACCAGAGGAATTCAAAGTCCGGCGGCAGGAGACTTCGCACCTCCTCACGTTCAAGAATCCTTCTCACGCGGTCGCGATCTTTCTCATCCACAAAACCCACTGCAGAATTGTCTATCCGAACCAGCGCAAAGAATGGGTGCTCCTGGGCAAATTGAAGGTCTGAAGCGGTATCAGCCGCTGCGGTGCCAGTAAGCTCGGAGAGAGCATCTTTTTGCGTCGTGTCGCGTAGGGGCGTGCTTTGCGCTGCAGGAGTTGTGCCTGTGCCGCCCTTGCTCAGCAGCAATTTATCGATCGATTCCATCACGCGATAGGTGAGCGCAGGGTCTTTCAAGAGGCGAAACTCAAGTTTTGCTGTGCCTTCGAGAAGCTGCCGGACTTCTGTTTCATCCTTCACACCGGGCAACTCAACGATAATCCTCTTAGAGCCTTGCTTCTGGATGTTCGGCTCGGATACGCGGTACTGGTCGACGCGGTTGCGGACGATTTCAATGGCGCGGTCGATGGCTTTTTCAGTCTCATCGCTCAGTTGGCTCACAATTGCGTCGTCATCATCCCGGATGCTGCCGTAGTAGCGGCTCATGCGTATGCCGCGTTCCTGAAATTCTGCCGCCAACACGGGTATAAGGGATTCATCCGTGCTTTGGGTTTCTCCGCGCACCGCTTGCATCACAGACGTAAAGTTCTCGTCTTTGTTTTTGGCGACGTCTTCCAATAACTGGAGAACATCCACTTCCAGTACAACGCGCATACCACCCTGCAGGTCGAGGCCCAGCTTCATCCGCTTCAAGCGCGCCGCAACGATATCGGCCTCGTTGTCTTCGAGATATTTGAGGCTGTCGGCCCCGCTCAGGGATTCAAGCTGTTGTCTGTGCTGGTAATCTTCGTAGGTCGGGTAGAGAAAATACAGCGAGAGGATGACCGCCGCAAAGATCAAAATAATACGCGATAAATGATTTCTCACAAAAATATCTCCGCGTTAAAACGTTCTCAACTTCATTAAATTCGTGTTAGACTGCCGCGTCCTCACCTCGGTAATCGACACAGTTCCGGAGACACATCCGCAGGCGTGATCGATAACAGCAGGCAAGGTACCGGGAAGTTTGTGACAGAAGCGAATCACAATATACCCCTCCATGACTTCAAAGTCAATAAAAAACCGTTGCATTTCAGCCGATTCGCGGGTATATTGACGTTATCTCATCTCAGTGAGACTTCTGAAAAAGAAAAAGGGCTGTCATTCTGAGGAGCGACGAAGAATCTCATTTTTTTGCTTTATACTTGATGGCTTAGATTCTTCGCTACGCTCAGAATGACATTAAAGGTAAAGCCGCTCTGAAATCACTCATTACTGTAGTGCGGGAGTTCTGTTTGTTATGGCATTGATGACTCAAATCCGGGACAATCTTACGAAGCTCTTTGCAGTGCTTGCAGTATTGTTTATTGTCCTTATCGTTTTTGATTGGGGCATGGAGCTTCCCCAAATGCGCTCGGGCGGTGCGGGCGACGTCGTGGGCGTTGTGAATGGAAAAGAAATCAAGCACCAGGAATTTTTAACGATGCTCCGCCAACAGGTCGAGGCATATCGAACGCAGGCGGGCTCGGAACCGGACGAAGAAACCGAGCGGTACCTTCGCGACCAGGTATGGAATACGTTCGTTCAGCAATTCCTCATGGACGAACAAATCGACCGGCTGGGCATTAGCGTGACCGACCGCGAGGTTATCGATATTGTGCACGGCCCCAACCCGCCGGAGTTTCTCGCGCAGAACTTCCGCGATTCCACGGGACGGTTTAACCGCGCGGCGTACGACCAAGCCATCGGTGACCCCCAAAACCGCGAAGCGTGGGTGCAGGTAGAGAATGTTATCCGCCAGCAGCGGCGTCAGGAAAAACTCCAAAGCCTCATCAATGCGACTGTGCGAGTCACAGAAGGCGAGCTGCGCCAGCGATACCTTGAACGAAATGCCAAAGTTTCTGTAGAATTTGTGTTATTCGACCCGAGCCGGTTTTTCCCGGATTCCACAATCTCGATAACAGACGAAGATATCCTCAAACATTATAACGCCAACCAGGACGAATTTGTTGTCCGCCCCGCGCGGAAAGTCAAATACGTGCGGTTCCAAATTGCGCCTTCCGCAGACGACACCGCCGCGGTGGAAAACGAGATGAATCGCCTGCTCGCCCAAACGAAATCCGGCATGGATTTTACCGAGCTGGCGAATACTTACTCCGAGCTGCCCGTGAACGAAGCTTTTTTCAAACACGGCGAATTGAGCCGCGAGAAGGAATCGGCTGTGTTTTCCGCAAAGAAGGGCGATGTGGCGGGTCCTATTAAGGACTTCGACGGTTTTCATTTGATTAAAGTGCTCGATGAACGGCGCGGAAACGACGAATACATTCGCGCGAGTCATATTCTCCTTCGCTCGGTTGCAGGCGAGGACAGCACGCAAAAAATTGCAACGATGCGCGGCTTGCTCGGACAAATCCGCAGCGGTGCGGATTTTGCAGAGCTAGCCAGGACGCACAGCGAGGACGTCGGCAGTGCTGTGCAAGGCGGCGATTTAGGCTGGACGGGTAAGGGCGGTTGGGTGAAACCGTTTGAAGATGCGGCAAAACGCACGCGCGTAGGAGATGTCGTAGGCCCGGTTCGTACGCAATTCGGATGGCATCTGATCAAAGTAACCGGAAAAGACCGTCGCGAGTTGAAACTTGTGGGGCTGACGATGAAAGTAAAATCAAGCTCTCAATCGACGGAACTTGCTTATAAACAAGCGGAAGAGTTTGCCTATCTCGCGGAGTCCGAAGGCTTCGAGAAATCCGCACAGTTGAGCGGGTACCAAGTTGTCGAAACACCCCAATTTGTGAAAACCACGCCGATTCCCGGAATCGGATTCAACGAAACTCTGACAAATTTTGCGTTCCGAGAAGACGTTGGGGCGATCAGCGAGCCGATAGGAATACGGGGCGGGTTGATTGTCGCGATGGTTTCCGAAAAGCGCGAAGAAGGCGTTCAGCCGTTCGAAGATGTGAAAAATATTACCCGTACGCAGTATATCAAAAAAACGAAAATGGAAAAACTGAAGCCCCTCGTTGAGGACTTCTATAACAGACTGCTTCAAGACCCGGGAACAAGTCTTGGGTCCGGTGCGCCGAGCGGGGCGCAGTACCAAAAGACTACGGAGTTCAAGCCCTCGGAAGGAGCTCCGTTTGTAGGACGTGACCCCGCCTTTACTGGCGTCGTGCTGAACTTGCAACAAGGGCAAACGAGCAAGCCGTTTGAGGGGTTGCGCGGGTATTATATCGTCCGGGCGTTAACCGTGGCAGGGGTTGATTCTGCAACGTATTCCGCAGAATCGGCTGCACTGCGCGATCAGCTCCTCCAGGAGAAGAAAAACCAAGTCGTGTCGCAATGGTTCACTGCGTTGCGCGAACAGGCGACAATCGAAGACTACCGGCATAAATTCTTCCGGTAAACAGCGAGACAAGACCAACGAGATAAGAAATGAGGAGATTGAAGATCCCTGTGCTGTTGACGGTTGTTCTGTGCGGCACAACCGTGCTTCGCGCGGACGACCCGGTATTCTCTCTCACCCTGCGCGGCAGTTATACAACTACCTCCAAAGTATTCTTCAACCCCAATGGCTCTACGGAAGACCTACGCGGGCAGTATTTTTCACTGGACGGCATCTTTGGCGCAGGGCTGGAAGCGCGCTACCAGCTTCCCGTTGAAGGTTTTTTCGTAACGCTCTCGGGGGAATATTTTTCTAAAATCCGCGAGCAAGACCAGATTCTCGGGTTCGCCGGTTCCGGTGAACGCTTTCCGGTCGTCGACGGGTTCGACTTTGTTCCTATCGAGTTTGGCTTGCATACGTACATTCCGCTCGGCACGGAGACGGCACGGCTTTCTATGGGCGGCGGGTTGGGCGTGTATATCGGTAAGCGCGTATTACGCGTTGCTGGAGTTGACGCAGTTGCACAGAATTCGGCGGTCGGCGTCGGTATCCACATCTCTAGCGGCTTTGAATACCGTGTCTACCCCGGCATTCTTCTGCGCGGTGAAATGAAATTCCGCGACCCCGAATTAAAGACCGTCAACAAATACACGAAACAATCTGCCGACCTCGATGGGGACGGGAGTCCGGACCTTGTGTTCCCGCCAAACGAAGTCCCGGGCAGGATCAATATCGACGGCTTTACGTTCTCGGCCGGAGTGGTTGTTGAGTTGTTCTAAACTGTGAACGGGCGTTCTGAAGCGGAACGGCGAGAGACGGGGAGTCTCCGCTCTTCCGCTCTTCCGCTTTTTCGTTTTGAGCTAGTGCAGTTTCAAAAAAAATAATCTTGTAGTTTTTTTTGATAAAGGAAACCCCCTGCGCTCCGGTTACAAGTAACCGGAGCGCGTCCCCCTTAGACAGGGGGACTTGAGAAGCTTATGTGACGCTTTTCCCCTCCTGTCAAAGGAGGGGTGTCCCGCTGCTTCCCAGCGGGACGGGGAGGTTACTGTTCATCATTTAGCGTAAAACAGAATATGATTTATTTGAAACGGCACTAGTAACAAACATGGAACAATCCGAGACACGACAACGGCGGCGTTTGATATACCTTGCCGGATTTATGGGCAGCGGCAAGAGCACCGTCGGCCCCATTCTGGCGAACACGCTGGGCTATGAATTCATCGACATCGACAAGCTGATCGAAGAAAAGTCTAAACTTCCCGTGGTGCAGATTTTCGATTCGCTGGGGGAGAAGGCATTTCGCAGCCTTGAACGGGAGGCGCTTCAGGAAGTCTCGCTGCTTGACGGGTACGTCGTCTCGCTCGGCGGTGGGACGATTGCAAACGAGGAAAACCTCCACCTCGCGCGCGAGTCCGGCGTTGTGGTGTACTTGCAGCTTTCACAAGATGAAATCCTTCAGCGCATGAAGAACAAACGGGATAGGCCCATGCTCAAAGACGCACAGGGCAACGCGTTGCCCCAGCGTGAGCTGGGAGAGCGTATTGAACAATTGTTGAAATTCCGTGCGCAATTTTATGAGCGTGCGGACATTATCATCTCGTCGGACAAGAAAAAAGTCGGCGCGACTGTCGACGAAATTGTCAATAAACTGAAAACGATTGGGTAGAGTACAATCCATGGTTCACCGCGAAATACAAGTACCGTTAGGAGAGCGTTCTTACCCGATTTACATCGGGTCGGAAATGCACTCGTCCTTTGCCCCAACATGCCAACGGCATAACGTTCCGCAGGACGTCCTCATTATTACCGATAAACTCGTCGGCAAGCACTACCTGCGTCCGCTCGAAAAAAACCTCAAGCATTATCAATTCCGTGTAACGACGATCGTCATCCCGCCGGGCGAGCGGGAGAAAAATCTTCGCCGCGCAGATAAAATTTTTACGGCGATGCTGGAGAAAGGCATTGGGAGAAACTCGGCAGTTGTTGCGCTCGGCGGCGGTGTCGTGGGAGACCTCGCAGGCTTCGTCGCGGCGGTGTACCAACGCGGCGTGCAATTTATTCAGGTGCCGACGACGCTGCTCGCTCAAGTCGATAGCGCCGTGGGAGGGAAGGTCGCCGTCAACCACCCGCTGGGAAAGAACATGTTGGGCGCTTTTTACCAGCCGGCGTTTGTGTGGACGGACGCCAAATGCCTGAGGACTCTTCCGGAGCGCGAAATTTCGTGCGGGCTGGGCGAAATTATCAAGTATGGAGTCATTTCGGACAAAAATTTGTTCATCTATTTGGAGCAACAGCTTGACCGGCTCTTGCATCTCGATGCGGAAGCCGTAATGCACGTGCAGGCCCGGTGCTGTGAAATCAAGTCGCAGATTGTCGAGCAAGACGAGCATGAAGCTGGGTTACGGATGGTGCTGAATTTTGGCCATACGGTGGGGCATGCGCTGGAGGCCGCTGGGCACTATCGCGTACTCAAACACGGGGAAGCGGTATTGCTCGGTATGATGGCTGAAAGTTTCCTCGCGCACAAGATGGGTTTGCTGGATGCGGAATCTTTTCGACGCATCGAAACGTTGATATACCGTGTGCCGCTCAAGCGTGCATTGGGGGCCTTAAAGCCTAAGGCTATCATCGCCGCCATGGGCCGGGACAAAAAGGCAGTGAGCGGGAAGAAGCGGTTCGTTCTCCCCACTGCCATCGGCGCGGTGCGAGTGGTGGAAGAAGTAGAGCCTTCGCTCCTTCGAGCATGCGTTCAACGGATACTTGGACACAGGAGTGCGTAATCCGGATGATGTTGAGGAATGTTGTGCTGTTCTGTTGCTTCCTAGCCCTCGCATTTGCTTCTTGTGATCGGGATTTGGGTTTTGGTCCCGACGATTATGACAGCATTGAAACAATCATTTATTCACAGCACGTCCAACTGTTATTGAACAGGCGCTGTGCCACGAGCGGGTGCCACAACACCGAGACCGCGGCTGAAGACCTTGTGATGACCTCGTGGCAGTCGCTGATGCAAGGCTCGCACAACGGCGCTGTGGTGATTCCCTTCAGGCCGGAAAAGAGCCACTTGATTTTCCACGTCAATCGCGATTCAAACATTGCTCCGGTTGCTAACCCGCAGATGCCGCCGGACGAGCCGCTCCCGACCGTAGAAGTACAGTTCTTGATGCGCTGGATCCGTGAAGGCGCAAAGAACGATTTCGAACAGGTGCCGTTCGATGAGCCCGGGCGAGGGAGGGTTGTGTTGACAAACCAATCGGATGACGAAGTGGCAATCATCGACGCCACCTCCAATTTGCTGATGCGAATGGTGCCGGTCGGCGTGGCGCCTCAGCCTGAATCACCGCATAACGTAACAGTGGACCGTCAAGGTAACTTTTACTATGTCAATCTCATCGCAGGAAATGAGATATGGAAATTTGACGCGCGCACGAACGAGCATGTCGGCACATTGAGCCTCGGCGCGCAGCGCTCTCCTGCGCAGATCGCGCTCAGTCCCGACGGGACAGTCGGATATGTGACAAACTATGATTTGACAAAGACGAACCGCTCAGTACAAAAATTCTCTGCGCTGTCGATGCAGTTGGAGTCAGAAATCTTCGACCAACGGATGATTGCCCCGCACGGCATCACGCGGCGGCCAACGACTGACACGGAAAGCGGTTCCGAATACTGGATCGCGTGCGAGCAATCGGATAATATCGCGATCCTCCTTAACGACGATGTGGTTGTTATCAAAGCCGATTCGACAGTGCCGGATTTACCCACCTCTGACTACACGCCAAACTTCGGCCCCTACCAAACCGTGTTTACGCCGGATGGCGCGTTCGCGTACATCACATGCCGGCTTTCGGACGAAGTGCGCGTATTCAATGCACAGACGCTTCAACTCGTCAATATCATTCCAGTCGGTGAAAACCCGTTGATTCCGGATATCACACCGGATGGCAGGCTGGTGTATGTCGCCAATAGGAACTCTAATTCCGTTTCTGTCATCAACACGCTGCTCAACGGAGGAAAGGGGATGAAAATAACGGATATCCAAAACGTCGGTGTGGAGCCGCACGGTGTTTTGGCGGCTCCGCTCGGCGATTTTATTTACGTTTCGTGCGAGAATGTCAACTCTCCCGACGCTCCGCACCATCCTGTGAGCGGCTTAAAAACGCCGGGTTTTGTTACCGTCATCGATGCTGCTAATCATGAAATCGTACTGCGCATAGAAGTGGGAGCATTCGCCGCCGGGATAGCGTTTCTGCCGGAGAATTAGAGAGGTATCAAAAACAACCCACTTATGTCATTCCCGCATGCTTTTAGCGGGAATCCAGCAGGTGGATGCCTGCTTAAAATCCGCGGCATGACAAAGTACTTATTTTGAGATAAACTTTAATTGTCCCTTGTTTGTATGCCAACGAAAAATAAACTACGATTGATATCATGTGCGGTTTTCACTGCGTTCGCTCTTATCTTTGACGAAGCCGCTGCGCAAACGAACAACAGCTTCAACATGGAATTCCTGGGGAACCTCAACGAGCATAATCAAAGCGGCCTGTACTCCGCCTGCTGGGGGTACACCGCGCCGGATGGAAGAGAGTACGCACTGCTTGGCGCGTATAACGGCACGGCGATTATCGACATTACCGATGCGCCGACTCTCACGGAAGTCGCCTTTATTCCCGGACCGAACAACTTCTGGCGGGAAATGAAAACCTACCAGCAGTATGCGTACATCGTGAGTGAGAGCGGCGACACGGCAACGGGAGGCGTGCAGATCGTTGACCTTTCCGGCTTGCCGGATTCTGCCGCGCTCGTGAAGACGTATATTTGGATGGAAGGCGCAACGCCCATGCGCCGCGCTCATACGGTAAGCATTGAGGGAAAGTATCTCTATCTCAACGGAGGAGATTATCCTACTGGCATTCGCATTCTGGATTTAACCGACCCCGTAAATCCGGTGCAGGCGGGGAAATACGTCGGGCCGTATATCCACGATTCATACATTCGTAACGATACAATCTATGCTTCCGCAATCTATTCCGGTCCTGACGCAGGTTTGGATATAATCGACGCCAATGATAAAACGAATCCGCAGCGTATTAAACTCCTACAATATCCCGGCTCCGGCACCCATAATGCGTGGACAACCGAAGACGGGAAGTATGTATTGACAACGGATGAGATCGGAGACACGGACAAATCACTTAAGATTTGGGATATACAAAATATCCAAAACCCAGTGCAAGTCGGCGAGGTGTATAGCGATTCTGCTATCGTGCACAACGTTTTTGTAAAAGACACGCTGGCGCACGTTGCGTGGTATAACGACGGTATTAAAGTTGTGAGTATCGCAGACCCAACGAACCCGCAGGTCGTCGGTTACTATGATACGTATCCTGCGCCGGCTAATCCGCTAACGTACCCTGGTGCCTGGGGAGCGTATCCATACTACCCGTCCGGGAAAGTCATCGTGTCCGACCGTCAGACAGGGCTCTACGTTCTTCGTTATACCGGCAATGAACCACCGCCTCCTCCTCCGCCCCCCATACCGTCGCGATTTGCCGTGCATCAGAATTTTCCCAATCCGTTTAATGAGGAAACGACCATTCAGTTCGACTTGCCGGTTGAGACAGTCGTGCGTGCAAGGCTGTTCAATGTACTGGGTCAGGAAATTCGCGTGCTGCAGAATGGAAAAATGCCCGCTGGTGAATACCCTGTCAAAATCAATGCACGCGGTTTGCCGTCCGGTATTTATATTTTTTACGTAGAAACGACTGAGTTCTCTCAGTCGCGCAGAATGGTGTTGGTGAAATAGCATAACCTGGTGCCATGCCAAATATATATTCTTGTAGTCTTATGACCCCCCTCTTTAATTCTCCCCCTGGAGTGGGAGAACAGTTCCTTCCCCTTTAGGGGAAGGTCAGGATGGGGTCATGCTTTCGCTTTTGCATTTTAAAAATACAAGATTAATTTTCTGGAATAGTACTAGCAAAGGTCAGTACGAAGGTGACGATAGATACCTGCCTGCCGGCAGGCAGGTTGTCGCCTACACAAAACTATCCATGTATGCGCCTACTCTCGCTGCAGTGTCGATACGCTCTTTTATTGACAGCGTTGTGGAGCAACACCGCTCTTGCTCAACCGTTCCTGTGGCAGGTAAAACCTTCGTTCACTGTTTCCAACTCCTGGGAAGCTAACATACTCAACCCGTTTACAGGCGGCATGAATGTTCCAATTGTCCAATTTGTCGATATCGACGGCGATGGGGATTACGACCTGTATCTACTCGATTCCGACCGCCGCCTGAATTTTTACGAGAATATCGGCAGTACGGAGAGCCCGAAATTCGTCCTGCGAACTTTAGACCTGCAAGACAATACCGGAACGCGCATCGATCCCGGTGCATGGTTCCGTTTAGTGGATATCGACAACGACGGTGACCGCGAATTGTTCTGTAACACTCCGGTATCGTTTGTCAAATTCTACCGGAATACCGGCACACCGCAGTCTCCAGTTTTTACGTTAGTAAGCTCAACTCTCCAAGACGATAACGGTGATCCCATCCTCAGCGAATCCATCAGCATTCCAACGTTTGCGGACGCGGACGGCGACGGCGATATGGATTTTTTCTCCGGTTATTCTAACGGCGCAATACTTTACTATGAAAACATTGACACCACCGAACAGTCGTTTCTGTTCCACTATGTCACAGACCAATATCAGGGCATAACGATTATCGGGATGAAAAAAGTTGAGGAGGGGAGCGAGGGATTACTGTCTCTGAAGCTCAACAAAGGACTTCACGGCGCGATGGCGTTGGACTTCGTAGACATCGATGGAGACGGCGACCTCGATATGTTCTGGGGGGATTTTTTTAACACCAGTCTCTACCGTTTGGAAAACACCGGTACGCCAACACAGCCACAGTTTGTGTTGACGGATTCGACGTTCCCAAAGCCGAATATCGTCCAGACCAACGGCTTCAACATGCCGCAGTTTGTGGATATCGATGGCGATGGGGATTTGGACATGTTCATCAGTGTGTTATCCGGAGCGTCGCTGGATAATTTTCGTTTTTACAGCAATACGGGCATGCCCGAAAACGCAGGCTTCGAGCTTGTGACGTCGAATTTTATCTCCACAATAGACCACGGCGCGGCAAGCTCGCCCGTCTTCGCGGATATCGATGGCGACGGGGACCTCGATTTAGTGATTGGCAATGAAAACGGTGAGCTGGCTGAATACATCCGGGAAGGAACGGGAGCAGGCCTGCAATTTACGCTAAGTGAATCTCCAACCTTTGCTCCGGTTGGTTTTTTCAATGCGAGTCCAGATTTTGGCGACATCGACGGCGACGGGCAGATTGACCTTATCTTCGGCGAAGCGAATGGAAAAATTCATCTCTATCGTAGGTCGAATCCAGCAAGTGAGGATACGGCCTTCCCGCTGCGCGCGACTTCCTTCGGGCAAAATGCAGCTCCCGTGCTGGTCGATTTCGACGGCGATGGCGACTTCGACCTGTTCATAGGGACTGGCGGCGGAACAGTCCACTACTATAGAAACGACGGGACGGAGGAGAATCTCAATTTCGTTCTTGTCCCAGATTTCTTAGCGTCCATCGATGTGGGCGATGACGCGAAGCCGGTGTTTCTCGATGATGACGGTGACGGCGATTTAGACCTCGTAGTCGGCTCGCGGAATAACTCTCTCTTCTACTATCAAAATACCGGCGATAGTTTTACGCTTGTGGATGATTACTTCGCGGACGTGCCGGTTTATTCTCGCACAGCCCCCGCGTTCGACGATGTGGATGGAGACGGGGACTTCGACTTATTCCTCGGCAACTACAGGGGCGGGTTGCTGTTTTATCGTAATGATAATGTGACGGGTGTCGATCCAATGCCGGTTCCGCAATCATTTCTGCTAGAGCAGAATTATCCTAATCCGTTTAATGCGGAGACCGTCATGAAATTCCGCCTTTCCACAGCAGAGCACGTGAGTTTGCGCGTGTACGATGTTTTGGGGAGAGAAATTGCCGTGCTTACGAATGGGAGATTCGACCAGGGGTTACACGTTGTGCGTTGGAATGCAAAAGGTTTCGCAAGCGGAGTTTATGTCTATCGACTTCAAGCAGGAAAGTATACGGAAGTACGAAAAGCGATTTTATTAAGATAGTCGAAAGTTCCAAGTTGAGTTAAACTTGAGACTTTAAACCTTAGACTTTAGACTGAGAAAAAATCACCAATCAATCCTTCTCCGTCTGTCGCCTTCGTTCCAGAACGGACCCGTGTGTTTGTCGCAGAGCGCCAGCGGGTACTTCACATTGAACAGCTCGGACGTTTTCTCCGGGCACCACTCCTGCGCTTTTTTCTTTGTCTCAACGCAAATGGTGTCGGTGACAACGGTTTCCGGCTGTGGAAATAGCTCGATCGGATACGCGAGCGCCGGGTCTTCGTAGACTGATTTCATGAACCGCGCGAAAATCGGCGCGGCAGCGCGTCCGCCCTGTCCATCCGATGTCGTGAACTTAATCCGATGGTCGTCAAAACCCACCCAAGTTGCGGCTGAAAGATGCGGCGTAAAGCCGACAAACCACGCATCACCGTAATCGTTGGTTGTACCCGTTTTGCCCGCGACGGGAAAATGGTACGGAAGGAAGCTTCGCACGCGTGTGCCTGTGCCGCTGTTGACGGCGTCTTCAAGAATGTTGGTGACGAGGAATGCCGTTTCCTTGTTCAGCACTTCGCGCCGCTCGGTGGTGTTCTCCTCAATAACGTTGCCGTCCTTATCCTCTATGCGTACGATCGCCAGCGGCTCCACGAGCACGCCTTCATTGGCAAACACGCCGAACGCGGACGCCATTTCCAGAGGCTCAAGCTCCGGTGTGCCGAGCGCGATGGATTCATAAGGCCGAACTGTAGATCGAATTCCCATCCGTTTTGCGTACTCGGCTACAACTTTAGCCGGTGCAATCTCAAGGATAGCACGCACAGCAACAAGATTGATCGAATTTTTGAACGCATCACGGATAGTGTACTTTCCGCCGAATGTGCCTTCAAAGTTGCCGGGCGTCCAACGCGTGCCGTCGGGCATAGGGATTGTGACTGGCTGGTTGAGCAATTCGTAGCACGCAGGGTACCCGTTATCCAGCGCAACCGTATAGACGAATGGCTTGAACGCCGAACCCGGTTGTCTTTTGATTTGTGTTACGTGGTTAAGCCCGTACTTGAAGGTTTTGAAATTCCTGCCTCCCACCATGGCGAGGATATGTCCCGTGCGCGGGTCGAGCACCACGAAGCCTACTTCAATGGTCTGGGCGTCTCGTCTCACTTTACTAACGAATGCCGTATCGCTTTCGAGAGCGAGCGTAACGCTATCGCGCTCATCCCGGTTTGCCGCCCGTTTGTACTGGGGTGTTTCGCGTATCGCTTTTTGGATATTCTCGCGTAACACGTCGGGAGCTTTTTCCCAATTCCACGTGGCGTCGAAGCCCCGCTGGAATTCCGTCAAGTGCTGGTCGACTGCGATGTTGGCGAACTGTTGCATGCGGGAGTTCAGCGTCGTGTACACGCGCAAGCCGTCGCGGTACAGGTCAAACCCGTACTCCTCGGCCTTTTTCGCCATTTGCTGGCGGATCCACTCCACAAAATGCGGGGCAACGCCTGCACGTAGCTCAGGGTCGGTGATGCGGTACGACAGTGTGTCCGCGCGGATAGAGTCAGCTTCTTCCGGCGTCAGGTAGCCATCACGCACCATTTGTCCGAGGACAAGGCTGCGCCTTCCGTACGCCCGTTCGGGATGGTTGATGGGGTCGTAGTAGCCCGGGCCTTTAAGCATTCCGATCAGCATTGTGTACTCGCCGACTGTCAGGTCGGAAGCGGATTTGCCGAAGAACATCAGCGCGCCGGATTCGATGCCGTACGCGCCGCGTCCGAACAGCGAGACATTCAGATACAGCTCAAGGATCTCTTCCTTGGTGAAGTTCCGCTCGATTTGTACCGAGGTGATAAACTCACGGATCTTGCGCGTAATTTTGTCGAAGAAGCTTTCGCGCGCACCTTGCAGGTTATAGAGGTTGCGGGCGAGCTGCTGTGTGATCGTGCTCGCGCCTTCGCGGGTTAAATCCAGATAAGCGACATTCTTCACGAGCGCGCGTCCCAACCGTGCAAGATGAACGCCCCAGTGGTCGTAAAATGCCTTATCTTCCGTCGCGATGAGAGCGTTGACTAATCCATTGGGAATCTTATCCAGCGTGGTACGCGTGCGGTTTTTGATGGAAAACTGGTCGAGCACTTCGCCGTCTTCGGAGTACACTTTCGTCGCAAGCTCTGGCCGCGGGTTCTCGAGTTTTTCGAGAGAGGGAAGTCCGGACACGATGTAAATCCCGTACCACACAAAGAGCGCGAGGACAACCGCCCCAGCGGCCATGAACCACTTCTTGTGTTCGCGCACGAATCCTTTGCCGCGCTTCAAGAGCGAGCGGCGGAATTCCGGGTCATTGAAGTACCGCGCCATTTCTTCCGAACTATAGTTTGATGAACCTGCCATTATTTACCTTTTCAATCCCTTCCATTTCTTCAACTGCAGCTTCTTGCCGTCGAACACGGCGTAGGTTTGCTCGGAGATCCAGTCTCCTAAATTGACGTATAAGCCCCCGTCGAAGTTCCGCTGCAGCGGCACATGGTTGTGCCCCATCACCACAAAATTGTAGCCCTCGCGAATCTTGTACTCGGCGAAATCCACCATGTCTTTCTCTTCAAACGTCCGTTTGCTCACATGGTTGCGGCTTGCCCTTGAGGAGCCGCGTGCGAGCCGGCTCGCTAAATCCGGGTGCAATAATGAATACAGAAAAATGTTCACCTTGCTGCGGAGGATGCGCTTCAAAATTCGGTAGCCGGTGTCGTTCTTCATCAGCCCGTCGCCGTGGTGTATATAGAAACGTTTTCCGTTGATGGTACGTTCAATCGGCTCCAGGTACACCCGCACGCCTAATTCCTCCGGAAAGTAACTCTTCAGCCAGTAATCGTGGTTGCCCGCAAGGTACGTGACTTCAATTCCCTTTGCAGTGAGGTCGGCGAGCTTTGTGAGGAGCCGGAAGAATCCTTTCGGCACAACCGTCTTGTACTCGAACCAGTAGTCGAATAAATCGCCCACGATGAACAGCCGCTCGCCGTCCCGTTCGACCGCGCTTAAAAACTGTATGAGTATTTGCTCTTTGTTCTGTTCCTCTTCTTGAGAACCCAACCCGAGATGAGCATCGGAGAAGAAATACGTTTTGCGCATGAGGCGACGAGTTTTTCTTAGGGGATGTAATAGGGGATTACATACAAGGTCGCCAAAAAACGGCGGAAACGCAAGGCAGTGGGTTTGAATCTCCCATATAATTCACTATATTTTTACACTCCGAACCTCTACAGAAGCGCCGTTGTTTTATACTATGCGACGATTCGTTCCCATACTGCTCATTGCTCTTGTGCTGCAAGGCTGCATCCAGACGCTTGCCATCCGCACGATGGGCGGAATTATGGATTACGGCTTCGAGGCGTTCAACGAAGAAACCGACCTCAAGCTAGCCGAAGACGCGCTCGGCTCCAATTTGAAGCTCATCGAAGCGCTCATCAAAGGCGACCCGGAGAACGAACGGCTCTTGTTTATGGCGTCGCAGGGATACAGCGCATATGCGCTGGCGTTCGCCGAGGACGAAAGTCAGGAGCGGGCGAAAGTGTTCTATATAAGAGGACGGGATTACGGATTACGGCTATTGAAACTTAACTCAGCGATGCGAACTGCTTTTGACGGCGACACCGGAGAATTGCAACGGGCTTTGCAATCGCTCTCCAAAGACGATGTGCCGGCGGTGTTCTGGACGGCGTTCGGCTGGGCGGGATATGCTAACCTTGCTCGCACGGACGTTGAGGCCCTCGCCGCGCTGTCAAAGATTAGCGCGATGATGGAGTTTGTGCTGCAACAAGACCCCGGGTATTACTACGCCGGAGCGCATCTTTTCTTTGGGTCGGTGGCGGGCAGCATACCGGCGGTGCTGGGTGGGAAGCCGGAACGGGCGAAGGAGCAGTTCGAAAAAGCGCTCTCGCTCAACGGCGGGAAATTCCTGATGACGCACGTGTATTATGCCAAAACATACGCCGTGCAGGCACAGGACAAGCAGTTGTTCGATTCGCTGCTCACGGTTGTGGACGAGGCGTCGCTGGATATACTCCCGGAAGCCAAACTCCCCAACGCCGTCGCCAAGCGCAAAGCCGAATTGCTACGCGAATCGATGGATGATTTGTTTATTGAGTGATTTACGCATCCACGAAGCACACTAAGGACACAAAGTAATAGATGTTGAAAAACCTTCGTGTTACTTCGTGCTCTTCGTGGACAAAGAATTTCATAAACAGGATTTAAATCTATGAAAAGACTATCCAACATCTTCCTACTTATTACTCTCATACTCGCTACTTCCTTCTCACAAAACTACACCATCAAGTTTGCCACGATTGCGCCGGAGAACAGCACGTGGTATAACGTGATGAAGGATTACGACGCTGCGGTGCGCAAGGAGAGCGGAGGCAGACTGAAATTTCAGATCTACGCAGGCGGCGTGTCCGGCGACGAAAAAGCCGTGTTGCGGAAAATCCGTATTGGACAGCTTCACTCCGGCGGCTTTACGGGCGTGGCAATGGGCGAAATTGCCCCAGTCGTCCGCATCCTCGATTCGCCCTTCCTCGTGCGCAATAACGAGGAGGTTGACTTCCTCGCTTCGCAGTTCGAGAACGAATTCAATCAGGCTTTTGAGAAGGGCGGTTTCGTACTGCTCGGCTGGGCGGAAGTGGGCTTCGTGCACGTGTTTACCAACACTCCCATCGAGAAACCGGACGACCTGAAGCGCATCAAATTGTGGACGTGGGAAGGTGACCCGGTGGCGGAAGCCGCATTCCGTGCGCTCGGCATTAGTCCAATCCCGATAGCCGTGACCGACGTGCTGACCTCGCTGCAAACCGGGTTGATTGACGCGTTCTATTCTACCCCGCTCGCAACGATAGCATTACAATGGCACACCCGCGCAAAATACATGGTGGAGACGCCCATCTCCAATGCCGCTGGAGCGGTGTTATTGTCGAAGCGTTATTATGATACGCTGCCCGCCGACCTGCAGGAAATCCTCATCCGCAACGGCAGAGAGCACCTCTCGAAGCTCGTGAAGCTCATCCGCACGGACAATGAAAAATCCATCGCGCAGCTCAAGAAAGCGGGGATTAAAATTCAAGAAGTGAAAGAGAGCGAGCTTGCCACTTATATCGAAGCGGGGGCAAAAGCGCGGCGTTCGCTCGTCGGAAAGCTGTACTCGGAAGAATTTCTCGATAAAGTAGAAAAGGCAATCGACGAATACCGCAAGAACAACCGGGCCAGCAAATGAAGCTTCTGCAACGCGTCGACGCGCTGCTGAATAAAGTTGAAGGGACGCTGCTTGTGGCGTTCCTTGCCGTCATGCTCATCATGGCGTTCCTGCAGGTCGTTCTGCGCAACGTCTTTTCATTCGGTTTCGCCTGGGCGGATATTCTCACGCGCCACTTCGTGTTGTGGATTGCCTTCCTCGGCGCGGCGCTGGCGACGAGTCAGGAGCGGCATATTTCCATCGATGCCTTTACGCGGTTCCTGCCAGAGCGCATCAAATATATTTCCCGTGTCATCACCAACCTCTTCGCCGCCGTCATCTGTTATTATTTGATGACCGCTGCGATCGCGTTCATTCAGTCTGAAATTGAATTCAGCACCATTCTGTTCGACGACATCCCCGCGTGGTATGCGCAGATTATTATTCCGGTCGGCTTCGGATTATTGATGTTCCATTTTGCCGTACGCGTGCTTCTTGATTTGCGCTCAGCCATCACCGGCGCGTCCACTCCTGAAAAGCCACGGGAGGTGTGATGGAAACCTGGCTTATCGTCATAGGACTCGTACTGCTGGCGCTATTCGGGTCGCCGCTGTTCTCCATCATCGGCGCCATCGCGCTCATTGCGTTCTATAACGCGGGCATTGATACTTCAGCCGTTATCATCTCGCTCTACACGCTCGCCGAAACACCTACACTTATCGCGATACCGCTCTTTACGTTCGCCGGCTACATGCTGGCGGAAAGCAATTCACCGCGCCGGCTCGTTAACCTCGCGCAAGCGCTGTTCGGATGGATGCCGGGCGGGTTGGCAATTGTCGTGCTGGTGACGTGTGCGTTCTTCACGGCGTTCACCGGCGCGTCGGGCGTCACCATCGTCGCACTCGGGGGATTGCTCTATCCGATACTGTTGAAGGAATCATACCCGGAGCGGTTCTCGCTCGGGCTTGTGACCACTTCCGGCAGCCTCGGCTTGCTCTTCCCGCCCAGCCTGCCCATCATTATTTACGGGCTTGTCTCCAAAGCGAGCATCGACCAGATGTTTCTCGCAGGGATCATACCGGGACTTGTATTAATGGTCGCGCTAGGGCTGTACAGCACGAGCGTTGGAATAAAATACAAAGTGCCGCGCACGCAGTTCTCGTGGGCAAACGTCCTCAAAGCGACGCGCGAAGCCGCGTGGGAAATCCCGTTGCCGATTATCGTTGTTGGCGGGATTTACGGCGGCATCTTTACGGCGACGGAGGCCGCCGCGGTAGTGGCGTTCTACGTGCTCGTTGTCGTTGTCTTCGTGTATAAGGATTTGTCATTGACGGAAGGCTTGCCCCGCGTGATGAAGGAGAGTATGCTCGTCGTTGGGGCAATTCTCGTCATCGTTGGCACGGCGTGGGGGCTGACGAATTTCCTCATCGACGAACAAGTGCCGCAGCAATTGTTCGCGCTGGTGGAAGAGACGATCGGCAGTAAATTTACGTTTCTGCTTATCCTTAACGCATTTCTAATCGTCGTCGGGATGATGATGGACATTTTCTCAGCGCTGATTGTCGTGGTGCCGCTCATTATGCCCATTGCCCAGCGCTTCGGCATCGACCCGGTTCACCTCGGCATTATCTTCCTGACCAACCTGGAAATCGGCTACCTCACACCGCCCGTGGGACTTAATTTGTTTCTGTCTTCGCTCCGTTTCAAAAAGTCGATCTTCCACGTCGCCCGCTCCGTCCTCGTTTTTATCGCCATCCTGCTTGTCGCTTTGCTCATTATTACCTACGTGCCGGAGCTGAGTTTGTGGCTGGTGAGTGGGTAGTGTGGGAGCGAGGATATTTCCTCGCCTGCGCTACTTTTCACACCAACAGATGAAGCTTTCGGTCCACAACTTGGACGAGTTCTTGGCTTCGATTTGCCGTACGATTCGAATAACAGCCCGGACAATTTTCCACAGGATCGTCCGCAGCCTGCCTTCAAAACAATCGGGCAACCGGCCCGGTCTCGGCAAATCTAATACTGTGAAAGCCAGCCAGGGAGAGAATATGTTGGAGTGAGTCCTGGGCGAAGATGGTTCGGTGTGTGAGATCGCCGTAGATCACTTGTCCGGGGAAGAGCCCTTGCGCATTTGGTGTTTGGAGAAGCAGGATACCGCCACTGCGAAGCGCTTTAAAGACGAGTGGGAAGAGCTTAAGAAGTTCTTGCTGTGTGAAGTGCTCGACAAAATCCACCGCGATAACGGCTGCATACGATTTTTTTCCGGTTGAGAGAAAACGAAACACATCGGCAGCTTTGGCGCGCAGTCCGCGGGCGCGGGCGAGTTCTACTTGCTCTGGCGAGATATCGATGCCCTCAATATTTTGAAACCCGTGCTTGGCTAAGAACTCTAGAACGTGGCCCGGGCCGCACCCAAGCTCAAGGATGGGGTCATCGGGTTTGAGATGTTGCAGCATCGGAAGGTACTTGAAGCGGCACCAACTCCAGTACTCCCGGAGCCGCCTCTCGTCGTGAGACGAACCGGCAGTTTTGAACTTCGATACGTACTGCTGATACAGAACTTGTCTGGTATCACGCATAAGTTTAGAGTGTCATCATACACGGAGTCCGCCCCACTGATTCGTATCGGTCAAGAAATGAATCCGCCAATATAGGTGAGAATCGATTGAAAGGCAAGTGGGTGGGTAAATACCTGCCTGCCGGTAGGCAGGTCCTCGCTTTTACTAACCTCTCTTTCTATCCCAATAACCTTCCGAAGGTTTTCCGGCGCGCGGGCTGGTACCCTTCGGAAGGGTTCACAAGCGCCCATCACGTTGTCGAAGGTCTTCCAACCGAGAAAGGAGCATGTTTCCTAACACTCGTAATTCACGGTAGGGGCGACCGGCCGGTCGCCCTACACTTATTAACCCGCCACCTAACACCCACATAACTCATCATCTAATATCTCATATCCCACCCCCGCACTCACCTCCGCAACCCCCATCCACACAATAACTTATCCAATAAATATAAAATGTAAAAAATAAACAATTATTGTAATATTTTTCTCTTGACATTTAATGAAATGGCTATTATCATTGAATACTTTCATCAATGAAAAAACCGGATTGAATACGCAGACCGATGCCGGGAACTAGCTAGCCTGCCATCACGCAGAAGTTTCGTATCTGCGAAATCCACGTTTTTAGTGTCCCGCCGCCCTGAGCTTGTCGAAGGGTTGGCGGGGTGCGTGAATCCGCGAAATCAGCATCGTCCTAACCCCATTAGGGGCTGTCCCAACCGGGGTTCGTTGTAGGAGCCACACGACGCGAGTCCGCATCAGTCGGGCTCGGGCTTCTGAACCCCATGAGCCTGTCTCGCAAGCTATACGGCGAGAAGGGCCGAGTGGACAAGTCAGTTCTTTTAACATCCTCGGTGTGACGCCCCTTTCGGTTAGGATCTTAATAAAGAAAGCAAGACGTAAGGCGGAATCAAGAACACAGAAAATAGAAGAAAAAACATATCGCCCCAGCTGTCCTACAAATACCAACCCCGAAAATAGGGCACAACGTGATGCAGCCTAACTGCGAATTGTTCTTAAAATTCGAAAAGTGAAAGAGATTGGTGTTTTGTGAACATTCCTTCTTAAAGAAATCACCACTGGCAACATGTCCAAACGTTTCTTAGATTGAGACAACTTCCGCACCGGTTTAACAATCATTTGCTCTCGACGGTAGATTTGTGTTCTGCATCACATATTTGCACATCAGCGAAAGATACTTTCTACACACTACTTTATTAGATGACAGGAAAAGATTGTCATTCTGAGGAGATCGCCGCGGCGGACTCAGAATGACATCGAGTTTAGAGCATTTCAGGATTCTCAAGTAGGAAAAAAGAAAAACCATTTCAGTTCCACTATTAACTAACTTTGGAGGTTTTATGAACATTGGGCAGAAGTTTGTTGTACTCGTATGTGTAGTGCTGCTTGTCAGTTCTATCGCTTCGGCACAAACCCCGATTACGGTTTCTTCATCGGAGTTCTCATCGTATTTCAATGTGGGCAGCCCTGTACAAATTTTAGTAGATACGACGATTTTTTCAGAGGAAACCCCAATGGTGTACGTTGGTCACCAAGGGGGACCAAATGTGTACGATTTCAGCAACGCAACGCTCGTTGAATACGTCAATGATACGCTTCGCTCGGTTTCGGAAAACGAGTTTTTGGCGTCGAGATTTGCGTCTGAATATTTTACGTTTGCAATTCCCGAAGGCGGGGAATCGGGAGGGTCCGATTACCCGATCATTTCCGTGACGAACGATGCCTTTTCCGTCGTGGGTCAGTATCGAGTGTGGACAAGTGATAGCGTCCGCGTGAGGCATCACGACCCGGGTGAGCTAATTTTCCCCTTCCCGATCACCTATGGTGATTCCGTGCAAGTGACGAACGCGTATGCCGAAACCACCTATGTGAGTGATTCTCCATTCGAACCAATGAGCTATGATGAAACAAGGGATCTCGTGGTGGATGGCTGGGGAACGATACTGCTTCCGGGCGGGAAATCGTTTCCCGTGTTGCGTGTTCGTGATGTGAGTACGGCAATAGATTCGATGGATTTTGGCGGTAAGGAATTTCGCTTCCTCACGCAGGGTGGCGGCATGCTCTTCATGAGCGCGCGCTACAGCGACGCGCCCGATACCGGCTGGGTGGAAGCCGGCGACCCCATTCAGTATATCATTAACCCGACAATCACTGCGGCTTCTGATATTCCAACCGAGCTCCCAACGGGTTTCGAACTTGCGCAGAACTATCCGAACCCGTTCAACCCGTCAACCACAATTAGATACTCGCTGCCGGTCGGCTCTAAAGTACGCTTGACGGTGTACTCGATACTCGGCCAGGAGCTTGCTACCCTCTATGAGGGTGAGAAGTCGGCGGGCTGGCATACAGTACAGTGGAATGCCGTGTCGCAGCCGAGTGGCGTGTATTTTGTCCGACTGCAAGCCGGGTCGTTTATCTCAACGCGGAAGGTTGTGCTGTTGAAATAAACATTGCGTAAGCTAGTACGACTCAAGGCGGGCGGACTTTTCGAGTCCGTCCGCCTTTGTGTTCATCACAAAATATTTCATTTCCACTACTCACAAACTCATGGAGGGTTTATGAACATCGGGCAGAGGTTTGTTGTGTTGCTCTGCGTCGTACAGGCGATTGCAATTTCATCGCCGGCGCAGACTAATATCTCCCACTCTCAGTTCACTTCGTATTTTAACGTCGGCCAGCCGATTCGATTACTCGTGGATACGACCATCTTCTCATCGGAGACCCCGATGGTGTACGTGGGTCATCAAGGGGGATCGAATGTGTACGACTTCAGCAGTGCAGTGTTTGTCGAATATGCTTCAGACACATTGGATTCGGTTTCTGAAAACGAGTTTTTGGCAGAACGATTCCCGCCGCAGTACTTCACATTTGACATCCCCAATGATGAAGGGGGCGGGTTCGAAAACCCCATTTTGTCAATAACGGACACCACATTTACTACCATGGGGCAATACCGCTTTTATACAAGCGATAGCGTCCGCGTTAGACATGGACAGGAGTTCCTTTTTGGTTTCCCGGTGGAGTTTGGGGACTCGGTACGCGTGGTGGGCATGCATGCCGAGACAACCTACGTCAGTGATTCACCGGTAGAGATGCAGAGTTTTGAAAGGACGCAAGAAGTTGTTGTGGATGGATGGGGGACAGTAAATCTTCCGAACGGGCTTGAGGTGAACGCCCTGCGTATGCGCGACACGGAGGTATACGAGGCGCCGGACTTTTTCACCGGCAAATCATTCCGCTTCCTATTGGAAAGCGGCGGCGCGTTCGTCGGCATGATCTTCGTGGAATCGATGAACGATCAGCCGGATACTGGATGGGTTGCCGTTGACGCTCCCATTCAATACATCATCAACCCGTCGATTACGGCTGCTGAAGTTCCAACTGAGCCCCCGACAGGTTTCGAGCTTGCACAGAATTATCCGAACCCGTTCAACCCTGAAACATCAATCAGGTACTCCCTGCCGGTCGGCTCGAAAGTACGCTTGACGGTATATTCTATATTAGGCCAGGAGCTTGCCGTTCTCGATGAAGGCGAGAAGTCGGCTGGGTGGCATACGATTCGGTGGAATGCCGTGTCGCAGCCGAGCGGCATCTATTTCGTGAGACTGCAGGCTGGGTCGTTTGTTTCGACACGGAAGGTTGTACTATTGAAGTAAACGCTGCAGGGATGAGTCGAAACCAGAAGGCGAACGGTCTGTTTCAGGCCGTTCGCCTTGGTTGTTCTTTGGGGCACAAGTGAAGCGTTAAGAAGAAAAAACAGTCGTAAGAGCCAAGCGAGTTGCCGCGAGGAATTTCTCAATTTCTTCGTTGGTGTGGGCGGCTGAAAGAAACGCGGCCTCAAATTGCGAGGGAGCGAGATAAAACCCGCGCGCGAGCATCTCGTTAAAGTAGCGGGCGAATTTCTTTGCGTCAGATGCGAGCGCGGAGCGATAATCGTTTACACGCGAGTGTGAAAAAAACAAAGTAAACATCGAACCGACGCGATTCTGTGTAAGCGGATATTGATGTTGTGTGATGATATGTTGAATACCCGCCTCATACTTTTTCCCCAATTCTTCTAAACGGGAATAGACCGAGTTGTCACGGCGAAGGATGTTGAGCGTGGTGATTCCCGCAGCCATCGCGAGGGGATTGCCGGAGAGCGTTCCGGCTTGATAAACAGCGCCAAGCGGAGCGACGAGCTGCATGATTTCTTTTTTGCCGCCGTATGCGCCGACGGGTAATCCGCCGCCGATGATTTTTCCGAGTGTCGTCAGGTCCGGCTGCACGTTGTATAATTCTTGAGCGCCGCCCAGCGCAACGCGGAAGCCGGTCATCACTTCATCCATGATGAACACAACGCCGTGCTTGGTGCACAGATCGCGCAGGCCTTTTAGGAAATTCGCCTCAGGCGGCACGCATCCCATGTTACCGACAACGGGCTCAACGATAAGCGCCGCTATACTGTTTGGATATTGGTCAATGAGTGCTTTGACGGATTCGAGATTATTGAATTGCGCTGTGAGCGTGCCGCTTGCTATCGCCTGCGGGACACCCGGGCTATCCGGGATGCCGAGCGTTGTTGCACCCGAGCCTGCTTTAATCAAAAATGAATCCGCATGGCCATGATAGCAGCCTTCGAATTTGATAATTTTTTCTCTGCCGGTGTATGCACGCGCGAGCCTGATAGCACTCATGGTCGCTTCAGTACCCGAGTTTACCATCCGCACCATTTCAATCGATGGAACAATGCTGCAAATCAATTCAGCCATTTCGATCTCTCGTTCCGTTGCCGCGCCGAAGCTTGTGCCATCCAGCATTGCTTTGTGCACGGCTTCGAGTACTTCGGGTTGCGCATGGCCGAGTATCATCGGGCCCCAAGAGCCGACGAAATCAATGTATTCGTTTCCGTCAACATCCCAAAGTCGCGAGCCCTTTGCGCGCGTGATGAAAATCGGCGCGCGGCCGACCGATTTGAACGCGCGTACAGGTGAATTCACGCCCCCGGGCAGTAACTGTTGCGCTCTTTGAAATAATTTTTCAGACGTCGGGGTTTTCATGTATCCCGGAGTAATTTGGCTGCGTCTTTCGCGAAGTAGGTCAGTATCAAATCGGCGCCTGCCCGCTTGATGCTCGTGAGCACTTCCATCATCACGCGCTGCTCGTCGATCCAGCCGTTACGCCCCGCGGCTTTGATCATGGAATATTCTCCGCTCACATTGTACGCAGCAGTCGGCATACCGAACTGGTCTTTCACGCGCCGGATGACATCGAGGTACGACAAGGCCGGTTTAACCATTACAATATCAGCGCCTTCCAGTATGTCCTGCTGGACTTCGCGGATGGCTTCCTCCGAGTTTGCCGGGTCCATCTGGTGCGAGCGGCGGTCGCCGAATTGCGGCGTGCTCTGTGCCGCTTCGCGGAACGGCCCGTAGAATCCTGAGGCATACTTCGCCGCATACGACATGATCGGGAGATTTGGGAATCCATGTTGATCCAACACGCGCCGGATCGCTTGTACGCGCCCGTCGAACATATCGGACGGAGCGACCATATCCGCACCCGCTTGAGCGTGCGTCAGCGCTTCTTTCGTGAGCAGCTCGATGGATTCGTCATTGACGATTTCATTATCACGGATGATACCGCAGTGCCCGTGTGAAGTGTACTCGCACAAGCAAACGTCGGTAATAACGACGAGCTCGGGGACTTCTTTCTTCATCGCGCGAACCGCAGTTTGCACGATGCCGTGCTCGCTGTATGCCTCGCTTCCCATTTCATCCTTGTGTTCGGGAATGCCGAACAGGATCACTGCAGGAATGCCGAGCGTCTTCACGTCGACAGACTCGCGCAGCACTTCGTCAACGGAGAGCTGATAGACACCCGGCATCGAGCCGACCTCCCTGCGGATACCGGAGCCGGGCACGACAAACAATGGATAAATGAAATCCTTTGTGGAAAGCTCTGTCTCGCGCACCATCGCGCGGAAGGCATCCGTCATGCGGAGCCGCCGCAAGCGCTTAAAGGATTCGGTCGCTGTAAGTTCGCTGAAACCGTTAGGCATTTTTTCGTTTTGCATAGGGTCCTCTACTTAGTACAGATTATGAATGCACGTGCGTGCTCACATCTCTTGGCATCGACAACGATTGCAGCACGCGTTCTGCCGTCGCGTGGGAGCTCGCGACGCAATCGCCAACGGAAATTCCGCCCCGGAAATTGCCCGCGAGAAACATGCCGGGGTTGTTGTGCTCAAATTGTTCCATGTGATCAACGACCGACAAATGTCCAAGCCGGTACTGGGGAATCGCTTTCTCCCAGCGTGTAACTTTGCTATAAATCGGTGCCCCTGTTGTGTGCAAAAACTTTGCTAATTCCTGAGTAACAACGTCAATCAATTCGGAATCAGATTTTGCTGCAATCTCGGGTTGCCGTGAGCCGCCGACAAATGTCGTAAATGCGACTGTGCCGCTGGGGCAACGTTCCGGGAAAATCGATGAAGACCAAATCGTGCCGAGTATCTTCCGGTGTTCCTTTGCAGGCACCAGAAATCCGAATCCGTCTAGAGGCCTGCCAACGTCACTTAAGTTGTACCCCAGATAGACTTCTGCTACTGGAGGATAGTAAATGTTTTTGAGCGATTGCGCAAGTGAACTATCGAACGGTTCAATCAATCCGGCAGTATGGAATGCTGGTATCGCCACTACGACCGCATGTCCGCTTACGGTGATCGGCTGCCCGTTTTCTATCGCGGAGATTTCATACATCTTTCCAGAGCCGTTGGATGAAGCCGCAGCTTTGATTCGCGAAACCGCAACATTGGTTTTAATTTTTCCGGCGAGCGCTTTCGCAATACTCTCCGTCAGTGTTTGCATGCCGCGCTTGAAGGAAAACATGCGCGCGCGGTCTTTTGCTTTCTCTGCACGTTTTTTTCGTTCTCGCGCTCCAAGAATCTGGCCTTTGATGAGGCCGCCGTACTGTTTTTCCAATGCGTAGAGTTTCGGGAACGCAGCCTGTATGCTTAACTCGTCGGGATTGCCGGCATACACGCCTACCACGAACGGGTTGATGGCATAGTCGAGGAATTCCTGTCCGAGCCGGCGATGCACAAACTGAGCGATGGTTTCTTCATTCTGAGCACGCCCGATGAACGGCTCCTTCAATAGCCGGAGCTTGCCCGGTAACGTCCAGAGCTTCGACTGGAGGAACTGCAGAGGACTTAGAGGAAGTGCATGTAACTGTCCATTGCGCAGGATGTATCGTTTGTTGGCGGCTTTATTGGCGTACACGACTTCGTCTTGAAGACCCAACTCATCAAACAGCGTCCGGAACAAGGGCGTAGTTTCGAGCGCGCTGTTGGGGCCTGTCTCGACCAGCCAGCCACCGTCGTGAAGCGTTTTCATGGTGCCGCCGACATGTCGGTCTTTTTCGAGGACGAGCACATCACAGCCTTTGTTATGAAGCCACCATGCCGTGGCGAGCCCCGAGATTCCTGCACCTATGATGACAACACGTTGCATGCTACGTCCTGACCTGCTTCGTGACGAGGTCGGTTAAACACTCAATGAATTTCTTATTGTCGATTAATGCCGGCATCATTTCAAAACGTTGAACGCCGAGGTGTTGTGCTTCTTCTCTTGCTTCTATATTGATTTCGGATAATGTCTCGATATGTTCTGTGACAAACGCGATTGGTACAACAACGAGGTGCGTTGCATCAGCAATCGCAAGATCGTGGATGGTTTGAGTCAGCGATGGCTCAAGCCATTTTTGCGGTCCTACTTTGCTCTGGAAACAGAGATGATGGGGGAGATTCCACTTCCCGCGCTCAACGATGAGTTCATAGGTGCGTTTGATTTGGTTGGGATACGGGTCGCCGGCTCTTACCAGCGAGAGTGGGATCCCGTGCGCGCTGAACACAAAGTGCGCTTTTCCTTGCTCACTCTTGGGTATGCGCGAGAGCGCGAGGTTAATTTGTTCAACCATCGCTTCGATGTATAACGGATGGTCGTAGTAATGGTCTACTTTTTTGATGGAGGTAGGGTGGTAGCCGAAGCGTTTCAGTGCTCTGTTCCATTCGTTAAAACTCGACCCGGTTGTTGCTTTTGAATAATGAGGATAGAGCGGGAGCAATACCACATCCTGAGCTCCATTCGAGTGGAGTTTCTGCACGACTTTGTCTGTCAGGGGATGCCAGTAACGCATCGCGATGTGTGTCGTCGTATTCAATCCCTTTCGTTCTAAAGATTTTTGAAGTCCTGCAGCTTGTCGCTGTGTCTCTTCTAGAATGGGAGATTTCCCGCCGATGTTTCTGTACAAGTTTTGCACTTTCGGTGCGCGGCGCGAAGAAACAAACCGCGCAAGCGTTTTCCTGAACAAAAATGCTCCGGGCAGGTCAATGATATCCGGGTCGTAAAACAGGTTGTACAAAAACGGCTCGACAGCTTCGAGTGAATCCGGTCCTCCGAGTTGAAATAAAACGACGGCGGTGTGTTTGTTCATAATGTTGTCTGTACCCATTCTTTCGGTGTTGTTAACACTTCAAGGAGCGCCGCCTCTCGTGAA
>JAKEEG010000088.1 GCA_022616555.1 Ignavibacteriota bacterium
GCAGCGAATTCACAGGTGATGCGACTCGCTACGGACTCTCGTGGAGGATGCTACGAACTTCTTACTTCTTAGTTTGTCAAGGTCAACGTGATGACTTTGTTTGTGCTCGAGAGCGTACCGGCTGTCGCATCTGCCTCGAAGGTGTAGGTAATCGTCTTCGCAGCGTCCGCACCTCTGGCAATACCTGTCACAAGGTCAACTGCACTGCCCGTGGTCGCGTTCGAGATATCAACCGTACCGGCTGAGGTACCTTTGACGCTGGCGAGGTTCATCTTCAGCACGAAACCTGCTGAAAGGGCCGCATCCATGTGAGCAGTGATCTTCAGCGAGTTACCGACGTTCTGCGTGATGCTGTAGGTCGTCGAGTTATCCGTGGCTGACGTTAAGGCATCCACGCCAGCGGAACCATCCGTGATGGTCAGAGGACCCGGGTTGCCAGAGACCGCTATCTTATAGACTGCGTTCACGGCTAAGGAAACGTTTTGCGTTGCAGTGGCTTGCGCAGAAGCTGATTCGACTGCGACTAAGCTGATGGCTGCTACGACGAGGGTTGCGATGAGCTTTTTCATGATGACTTCTCCTGTGAATATATTAAGTTATTGGTTTGTTTTAATTTCTTGTTTTGTGTTTCTAAACTCTGTATTGGGTTTAACAACCCTCGTGCCAAACTCAAAAGCACCTTTATTTTATGTGGTTTTCTCGTACATACACTTCTCTTGTCTCATCTGTTGCGTATCATTATGGGATTATCGTATTGAATTGAGATATAATTGTGTTTTCTCATAAATAGCCTATATTTTATAGGCATTGTTTGTTTATCATGATTTTCTTATTATAACGAATCATTTTGATACATATCGGTAAGGTCTGTCTCAGTGTAAAAGTGCAAATTGATTCATCTTTGGCATGTTGGTTCGTGGCATAAGCCTTGCGGTGTAATATTATAAGAGAGCAAGACATTCCATTACGACACACGCTCTATATAGTATCAGGGCTGAGAACGAAACCAATAGGTAATTCATCGCATGAAATCAGAACAGCAGAGACAACAGGCGTCGATTGCACAAAAGGTATTCTCCAAAGAGTTTGAGGAATTGATCGCGCACGAACTGCGAACTCCCCTCTCCTCTATTATGGGATTTGCCGAAATGATGGCAGATGACCCCGCGCTCTCAGTCGAGCGGTGCAGGGAGTTCGCAAAGATCATCATGAGGGAAGGCAAACGCCTCTCTCAGATCGTCGACCTAGTGCTCTTGCACTCGGCGTCAAAACAAACAGCGGATAAGAAACCTGCACAGTACGAGTACTCTGGTAAATAATGTTTGCTGTCATCAGTCGCAGTCGGGGATTTTTCAAACTATAGACTAAGAAATGCTATGTGCACATCCGCCGCACACTTGCGGAAGGCGAGCACGGAGACGTGCTTGTACGCTGCAGTGCGTTTCGGCACACAGGCGTGCCTTAGTGTCAAACTATGAGCGTTGTAGCACCTCAGCAGGTGCCGGGTTAGTCCCCTAAACCCGGTACCATTGCTGTTGTTTGAACGTACTCAAAAAATTTTTTGAAGTTTTTAATTCAGATGGGTTCGCTACCGTCGAATGCCCTGGGCAGAACGTTGGGCGCGGTTACGCTCTTCTGAAATGCTATCTCCTTTCTTGTTCAAAAAACTTATACTTATTTAAGGGTCAACGCCATGAAGCAAAAGCTCGTCTTTATCGTTGAAGATGAACAATCCCTTCAAGCCCTCATGGAGCACTGGATTACCCGCACATGGGAATACAAATCGCGAGTGTTTACACAGGGTGAGGAATGCCTTGAACATCTCGACGAGCACCCGGATATCGTGCTGCTGGACATGATGCTGCCCGGCATCAGCGGGGCGGAAACACTCAAGGCAATTAAGGAACAACACCCGGAAATCCCCGTCATTATCCTTTCCGCGCAGGCAAGCATTCAGGTTGCACTGGAGACTCTCAAGTTGGGCGCGATCGATTACTTCAGCAAGCCCGTTGAGTTTCCCAAACTGAAAATCGCCATCGAGAACGCCCTGCAGCTCAACGAATTGACCAAACAGGTTCAACTGCTGCGGGAAAACCTCGAAAAGCAGGTGCACTTCGACAATATTATTGCGGATAGCAGCGAAATGCGCGAGGTCTTCCGGCTCGTGAATAAAGTCAAGGATAGCGACATCGCCGTCACGGTGCTGGGCGAGAGCGGCACCGGTAAGGAGCTTATCGCACGGGCAATTCATTTCAACGGCAACAGGAAAACGGGACCATTCGTGGTCGTCAACTGCGCATCAATCCCCCATGACCTGCTGGAAAGTGAGCTGTTCGGGCACGAAAAAGGCTCTTTTACCGGCGCACACCAGCGGCGTATCGGGAAGTTTGAGCAGGCGAACGGTGGCACGATTTTCTTAGACGAAATCGGCGAGCTCGACCTCACCCTGCAGGCGAAACTCCTGCGCGTCATCCAACAAAAGCAATTCGACCGGGTGGGCGGCACGGAAACGATCACGACCGATGCGCGCATTGTCACCGCCACGAACCGGGACCTACGCCAACAGGTGGCGGACAAGCTGTTCCGTGAGGACTTGTATTTCCGCTTATCGACATTCCCAATTCTCTTACCGCCGATGCGTCAGAGGCGGTCGGATATTCTCTTGTTAGCCGAGCATTTCCTGAAAGTCTTTGCCGAAAGCCACGGCAAGAAGGGCTTGGGCTTCTCGCGCAAAGTGCTGAAATTGCTCTATGAATACCCCTGGCCCGGCAACGTGAGAGAGCTGGAAAACTCCATTCAGCGCGCCGTGGTGCTGACGGACGGCAATGAGATACGGGAAACCGACCTGCCGCTGGCGATCCAAGCGTATGCCGAAGACCCCGCGAAAGCGCAGGTCGACGCCGTGTTGTTCGAGGATGGTACCGCCATCGTGCCATTCGAGAAGATGAAAGAGCAGGCGATTAAGCACGCGCTGAAAATTACCGAGGGCAATATCGCCGAAGCCGCCTTACGCTTGAAAATCGGCCGTGCAACGCTCTACCGCTTGATGCAGAAGTACAAGATTAAAGGTTAATACACCGCCAAACCTGCGAGGTTTTAAAAACCTCGCAGGTTTAAAAAATCTCCCCTCCTTTGACTTTTCAACTTGCTTTGTTATCTTCCTGTAGTTCATTCAAACAGATAAAACTATGAATAGACGGAACATTATTTCAGCCTCCATTCCAGTCGCTTACGCTCTCATCTTGCTGGTGTTGGCTTCATGTCAAGCCACCGTACCGAGAGAGGTTGTGCTGTATTACGACGTGCCGCTGACGTGCATGGAGGCGCCGGATATCGGTTGTGGTCCCGCGGCAAAACCGATTCTTGTCGAATTGCAGAAGCGCAACGAAGTGCGGGAGGCGTGGCTGAACCGCACCGGCACCGTGCTTGCCGTCGTCGGCAATGCGTCAATGATCGATAGTGCGGCGCTCACAGAAACGATGGAACAGTTCTTCAAAGACAAGAACATGCGCGCAACGAGAATGACAGACCGGGACGAATTGAATATGCTCACGCCTCGTTTTCGTGAAGAAGGCAAATGGTATCGTGGTACCCTTGTTGACCTGCTGAGCGTTGAGGAGGGCCGCACGATTGCGAGGAACGCGCTGGGGCATATACAGAATGCCCGGTTGTTATCCGCCGATGAAGCCAAGGCGATCCGGTCTGATATCGACAGCTACTTTGAGCGGGAAGCAACTGCTGTGCGAGCGCATGGCGAGCGCATAACTTCCGACGAACAATGGTATGCTGAAATGATCAACATACTCGCAAAGCATGTCGGCAATGAACGGGCTGAGACGATCCGGAAGTTTCACGAGGAGCATATGGCAAGGTAGTATCCCACTTTGATATTTCAGCCACAAATATGCAAACACAGTGACCTTTAGCACCTCTCTCTCGTGTCGCGCGGCCTCTTCCCCTTCCCTTTCTCCCCTTTTTTCGTTATATTATACGATTAAGGAGGAGTATATATGGCTGAACAGAACGAAAAGAGGCCGGTGGATCCGAGGGCGATCTTCGGGCGGTGGGTGGCTGTCGGTATTGCGCTGGGCACGGCTCTCGGCGTGGCGGCGGAGAATATCCCCATGGGCGTCTCGACAGGTGTCGCTCTTGGGATAGCGTTTGGCTTCGTGCAGCAGCGGCGAAAAAAATAGGAATAGAACACTGTAACAGCGGATTAAACGGATAAAGGCAGATAAAGATTTTTTTTATCCACGAAGTACACAAAGGAACACGAAGTTTTATTAAACAGTTTTAATCCGCTTTTATCAATTCAATCCGCTTCTTCTGTGTTCCATTTCTCTCTCTCCCCTTTGATTTTTCGCATCGCTTCGCTATCTTGTCGAACCCCTTTGGGGTAATTTTTTTGACAGACAATCCCGAAGGGATGCCTTTGGCAAATGTCTGTCCTACCCGTTTCATACTCAAGGAGAAACGACCCTGAGCACTGCAGAATTAGACCAACTGTGTATCAATACAATCCGCACGCTGGCGATGGACGGCGTCCAGAAGGCAAAATCGGGGCATCCCGGCATGCCGATGGGGGCGGCACCGATGGCATACGTGCTGTGGACACGGCATCTCAAGCACAATCCCAACAATCCCAAGTGGTTCAACCGAGATAGGTTCGTCCTCTCGGCGGGACACGGCTCCATGCTGCTCTACAGCTTATTGCATTTAACGGGCTACGACTTGCCGATGGAGGAGCTGCAGAACTTCCGCACGTGGGGAAGCAAAACGCCGGGGCATCCAGAGTACGGCTTGACACCCGGAGTAGAGACGACCACGGGACCGCTCGGGCAGGGCTTCGCGAACGGCGTGGGGATGGCGATTGCCCAGCGCTACCTCGCTGCGCGCTACAACCAGCCGAATTTGGGTATCATCAATTACACGATTTACGGCATCGTGAGCGACGGCGATTTGATGGAAGGCGTCGCGTCGGAAGCAGCATCGCTCGCCGGGCACCTGAAGCTCGGCAACCTGGTGTATCTCTACGACGATAACAAAATCAGCATCGACGGAAGCACAGACCTCGCGTTCACGGAAGATGTACTGAAGCGTTTCGAAGCGTACGGCTGGCACGTCGTGTCGGTCGAAGACGGCAATGATCTTTCCGCGCTGGACGAAGCTATACGCGCCGCGCGGGATGACGTGGGCGGATTGCCGTCGCTCATCCGCGTGCGGACGCACATCGGGTACGGGAGTCCCAACAAGCAGGACACCGCAGAAGCGCACGGCTCGCCGCTGGGCGAAGAAGAAATCAAGCTGACGAAACAGGCGCTCGGCTGGGACCCGGACAAGCAGTTTTACATCCCGGAAGAAGCACTGAATAATTTTAGAAAAGCGAAAGAGTTCGGCAAAAAATGGGAAGGCTTGTGGGGCACGCAATGGGAGCGGTACGAAAAACTGCACCCCGAGCTTGCGACAGAGCTGAAGAACGTGCTTGCCGGCAATTACGGCGACGCGTGGCTCAAAGCGTTGCCCTCGTTTAAGCCGGACGCGCCGCAGGCGACGCGTGAGGCATCCGGCAAGGTGCTCAACGCCATCGTGCCGCACCTGCCAACGCTCATCGGCGGGTCGGCGGACTTGACGCCCTCCAACAATACGCATGTGAAGGACATGGGCGATTTCCAGCAAACAAACTATTGGGGCAGGTATTTGCGCTTTGGCGTACGCGAGCATGCGATGGGCAGTCTGTTGAACGGCATCGCGCTCACCGACGGGATGATCCCCTACGGCGGCACGTTCATGATTTTCTCCGAGTACATGCGCCCGCCTGTGCGGCTTGCCGCGCTGATGGGCGTTCGCCCCATCTACGTGTGGACGCACGACAGCATTGGGTTGGGCGAGGATGGTCCCACCCACCAACCGATTGAGCAGCTTGCGGCGCTTCGTGCAATTCCCAATATGA